>DYIG01000058.1:0-4522 GCA_020723725.1 Thermaerobacter marianensis
AGGAATTCGGAGATTATGGCGCCGTTCAGGCTGATTTCACGCGCCAGTTCAGCGTTCTCAGGGGGATAAAGGTGATCCAGCCCCGAACCAAGAACAGCCACCGTGCGCCCTCCTGACCTTAACGCCCCCCTGTGGGCACTTGAGTCTATACCCCTTGCCAGGCCGCTCACCACAGTTATCCCTGCTGATGCGAGCTCCGATGACAGGATCTCGGTGTTTCTTAAGCCAGAATAATCCGCACGCCGGGTGCCCACCAAGGCCACGGATTCGCTATCGGCTTCCTCAAGAGAGCCACAGCAGTATAGGATCTGAGGGGCATCAGGCAGGTGACTTAACAAAAAGGGATACCCGGGTCTGCCTCGGACAAGGACCCTATACCCCTTTCTACAGAGCCTTTCTCCAATACCCGTAGGGTCCGTACGGTCCCAAGCCTGCTTTATGGGTCCTCTAACCCTTTCATATTCTTTATCCGATCGGCAAAAGGCTAAAGCAATGGCATCAGCACCCGCATACCAGGCATCCCTGGCATCGCCGTACCTTTCCGCGATTATGGACAGTCTCTTTTGACCCACACCCGGCAGGGCATGAAGGGCTGCCCAATAACCCATTTCACCAATGAGCGACCTGCCATCTTTTCCCATTAAAGGAGTGGATTTAGACGGCGGTGCTTTTTTTCCTTCTCATTACTAAAACTTTCTTTTAACCCAGGCGTCCACAACATCGGCGAACAACCTTACCCCTCGCTGTGCCGACTGCATGGCATTCTGTTCCGTACCCACCTCCAGCAGCATTGAATTCGGGGAGAGGTCCTGGTTATAAGCATCCCGGCCGAAGAATATCCCCTTAACCAGACCAGGGTGCATTTCATCAGCTATCGCTTTGAGTTCCTTGGCAAAACTGAGCGGCCCTTTAATCTGAGGGTTCTGCCGTCCCACAACGAGCCTGATTTGGGTTACCCATTTGCCCTGGACCTTTTCCGCGTAAGTGCGGGAGGGCCCGGCATCACGGTGAACATCGAAAACAATCTCTGCTCTTTGCTGGTTAATCAACTTGGAAGCGGTTCGCCGTGACCTGCGATAGGCGCCATTGTCATGTGGCAGATGGATGTTTTCGTTGTGTATGGTCTTGTAACCTTTGGATTCCAGGGAATCGGCGAAGACCTTACCAACGCTATGAATACCGCCGCGACCATTTATAGCGGGGACCTTCTGATTAGGGACATACGCTTCGTCGTTGTGGGAATGGTAGAGCCCTATAACGACGTCCTTCTTGGCCACGGCTGGCGCCGACTCAATGCCCGACCCGGTCAGGGTGGCTTGTGCACCCTCATCCCCCAGGGCGAAACTCGAAAGGTCTACCTTGCCCGCAAAGCGAGCAACGGCATTGAACCCGTCCACACTCGTGACAACATAATGATTATTATCCTGGTCGATATACTCATCCTCCGCATGGACCCGTCTCCCCGTTATCATTATTGGTTTGCCATCCTCTGTCCTGACGGTGAACAGCCGCCCGGAAAGCACCTCGTCCTGCTCACCGTGAAGCGTCTGGCCAAGAAAGACACCCCCCCCAACAAGGGCGAGGCTCAGTGCAATGGACGTAAAGGTCACCATCCGGTTTACGGGGAGTTGGTCTACGGCCTCGCGCGGTTCCCGCCTTCCCTGGTCGGGCTGGTCGGACTGGTCGGGTCGATCTGGTTCGCCTCCAAAGGACACCCGGCCTCTCAGTCCGCGAAGCAGACCTTCCGGCCGCCCTTCCTCCCTTGGACCCCCCAGCAGGAATTCGCGGGTTTCCCCTATGGCTTCCGCAAGGGCTACAGCCAGGAACCCGCTTATTACAGTGGCATCGAGCGCGCCCGCCCCGCCCATGACGGCCAAAGCCCCTGGGACGCCGCGCAGGTAATTCTCCACCAAGGCGAATATGTCTGTGAGGATGACACCGATAGTACCGGCAATAAACGCCGAACGGCGCGACCGGCCGAACAGATAGGCTATTATGCCGCCTGCAATTGCGGGGAAAATCACTGGATCAATGGCTAGCCGGGAATCCACGGGGCCAGGGTCCGGGGGAATGAGCTTATCGACAGCAAAAACCACCCCGGCGGTTATCAGGGAAGCCAATATGGCCCTTGTTCTTTCCCACCTGGTGCCAGCCGAGATGAGCAGGTATACTGCCACACCGAGGGGCGCCAGCAGACCTCCTATATCCAGGCTGATACCGCTGCTTAACCTCAGTTCGGGGAGAAAGATCCCGGCAACCATTACGGCAATAAGGATCAGGGCCTGAGAATCCGTAAGCCGCATCCTATCAAGAACTCGTTGCCCGATTCCCAGGAAGATCAAGAGAGCTGCACCAAAAAGAATCACTAGATTTAAAGGCGCAAGGCTAGACATGATATTCACTCACCTCAAGTCTTACTGTTACCCATAGAAAGGACATGCATTCTTGGTGTTTTAATGAAGTTGGTTCTGAATATTGAGGTCAAAAGACAGGCATATTAGCCAATCAGGAACGAAGTTAAGGGGGTTTTGCGATGCCGTATACGGATACCTTCTCGGAATTCACCAGCGAACTGGCGTCAAGACTCAATACTGCCCGCAAGGCAGGCATGAGCCAGCAGGAAATAGTCAGCAGAGCCGAGGATGTTGGCGACTGGCTGGCCAGAGGGGTTGAACCCAAGAGTCCTGAACAGAGGCTTCTTAAAGAAATGTGGGCAGTGAGCGACAATCAGGAGCAAAAAGCCATCGCCAGCGCCCTGGTAAAGCTTGTTCAGAAGGGCGGCGGCCAAGTGCACTGAGCTTTGTGACTGTGAACTTCGCCAAACTCGGTATTCGCGGTTTCCGTAGCCCCTGAATTCAGGGGCTATGCTTTTCTTTGGTCCTCAGCATAAATGCTTCACGGATGTCGGAAAGAGCTATCACATCCCGCTCTCCCAGGTCTGCGATAGTTCTGGCCACCTTACTGACACGGGATATCGCACGGGCTGACAGTCCCCACTTCTCCTGCAACTGAGCCAATTCAACCCGGGCATCCCTGTCCATCCGGCAGTACCTCTTGATCTGACTCAGGTTCATCTGGGCGTTCGAGAAGAGCCCCTCCCTCTCCAACCTCCGTATTTGCCTTTGACGGGCAGCCTCTACCCTCTCTCTTACAGATGAAGAATCCTCCTCCCGGGCCGATTCATCCAAAACGAACCCCTGTTCATCACGGTATATGGAAACCGAAAGATCGAAACGGTCAAGCAAGGGGCCTGACAATCGGTTCTGGTACCTTGTTAACATAGCCGGTGTGCACGTACACGCCTTTAGGTGGTCCCCCCTGTAACCGCAGGGACAAGGGTTTGCAGCCGCAACCAGCATGAATCCGGCCGGAAGGGTAGCCATAACGGAACTGCGAGAGATTTTGACCTCCCTGTCTTCCAGCGGTTGACGCAAAGACTCCAGGGTTCGCCTGTCACACTCTGTAATTTCATCTAGGAAAAGCACCCCGTTGTGGGCAAGGGATACTTCCCCCGGGTATATTCTGCCAGACCCGCCGCCAATCAAGGCCGAAACAGAAATGGAATGGTGCGGCGCTCGGAACGGCCTCTCTTTAATAAGCCCACCTCCACCAGGCACCAAGCCGCTCACGCTATGTATCATGGTGACCTCCAATGCCTCCTGACGGGTCATGGAAGGGAGTATCCCGGGGAGACAGCCGGCCAGGAGGGTCTTGCCCGTTCCAGGTGGTCCGGTCAAGAGAAGATTATGACCACCTGCGGCGGCAATCTCCAGGGCGCGCCGCGCCATTGAGTTCCCTTTCACATCCGCCATGTCGTAAGCAGGGACTGACCCGGTTTCACCTTTCCCTTGCCGGAATGCAGAGGTACGCACATCCGAAACGCAGGACGGGCTGGCAACCATTTTGGACGGGTCACCCTGGGCTTTATTGAGCAGGCCTACTGCGTCAGCGAGGCACGTTACCCCGCAGGTGTGCAAGCCCTCAACCAACCTCGCTTCAGGCACATTCTCAGCAGGAAGGACCAAGGGACCGAGCCCTTCAGCATGTACCGCAACGGCCATGGGAAGCACACCAGGCATTGAGACCACGGAACCATCCAGGGAAACCGGACCGATGAACACAGCCCTGCCAAGTCCGGAAGGATCCACCTGACCGTTGGCAGCAAGTATACCCAAGGCAATTGGCAGGTCCAGATGAGTTCCCTCCTTGCGTAATTCCGGAGGGGTAAGATTCACCGTTATCCGCCTGACAGGGAATTGAAAGCCGGCATTGCGAATAGCCGCACGGACACGTTCCCTTGACTCCCTTACGGTGGTTTGAGGCAGACCGACTATCTCAAAAGAGGGCAACCCGTTGGATACATCGACCTCAACCCCAATTACCAGTCCCTTAAGACCGAAAAGGATACAGCTCTTAACCTGTGAAAGCATGACTCACCACCATTTTTTTCCACTTATTATACACCCTATTTCCAATAAGGACATACTGCGTGACAATAATCACAGTAGGATTAGGGGTGAAG
>DYIG01000058.1:4532-8645 GCA_020723725.1 Thermaerobacter marianensis
AAGGGTTATCTTCATCTTAAACACCAGACTGAAAGGGGAGTTTTTAGATGGCTGAACCAAAAGTTATTGATGTCAGGACGGTTCCACCGCCCCATAGGCACCCATTGATCTTCTCCACATTTGAGGAACTTGCCCCAGGGGATAGAATGATCCTCGTAAACGATCACGACCCCAAACCGCTCTACTACCAGTTCTCGGCTGAGATGCCAGGTCAGTTCGAATGGAATTACCTTGAAAAGGGACCCGATTGGCGAGTTGAAATAAAAAAGACCGGCAAATAGAATTAGTTTTTATGAATAACCCACTTGAACGACTAACACTACATCAACTAAGGGTATTTCAAACGGTCGCGAGGAACCTGCATTTCTCCAAGGCAGCAGAGGAACTCTCTCTGACCCAACCGGCCGTATCCATGCATGTCAAGCAACTGGAAGACATCCTGGGTGTTAGTCTTTTCGAGAAGCGCGGGCGGCGCATTGCTCTGACCGAGGCAGGACAGCACCTCTTTGAAGTAACGTGCCGCCTTACGGCGCTTCTGCAGGAAGCGGTATCCACAATGGATGAATTCCGTGGCATGCAGCGCGGCACCTTGCGCGTTGCTGCCGACACAACAGCAGGGGTCTATGTCGTTCCGGAGTTCCTCGGTGAGTTCCACAGGAAGTTCCCGGCCATCTCCGTCGCCCTTGATGTATCCAACCGTTCGTTGGTTGCCCGCAAACTGCTGCTCAACGAGGTAGACCTCGCGGTTATGGGCCAAGTTCCCGATCAGGAATCCCTTGTAGCCGAACCCTTTATGGTCAATGAATTAGTGGTTATTGCCGCCCCTGGGAACCCCTTGAGCAAAAAGGATACCATTGACCCCGCTGACCTGACCAAGGAACACTTCCTTATGCGTGAGGTGGGTTCAGGGACCCGCGCAGCGGCGGAACGTTTTTTTATCTCCAGTGGTGTAACCCCCAAGATCGCCATGGAACTCGGCAGCAACAACGCCATCAAGGAGGCGGCTGCAGCCGGTCTTGGGATTGCCATCATACCAAAGCGATCAATCACCCTGGAGCTTTCCGCCAACCGGTTGGTCACCCTGCCCGTTAAGGGCTTCCCCCTGATACGCCACTGGCATGTGGTTCACATCAAGGATAGGCGTTTATCGCCGCCAGCAGCCCGCTTCAAGGAAATGCTTCTCAAGCAAGGAATGCGTTCCGGATCAGGTCAATAACGGGGTGGCCTGCCTCTGCATAATCCACCGTAACAACATCAAACCGGCACGGCTTATCCGCGAGGCTGGGGTTCTGCATGAGATAGTAACGGGCGGCTCCCTCAAGGCTGCGGCGTTTGCGCTCCGTTACCGATTCCGCCGGGGCCCCAAACCGGAATGACCGCCTGGCTTTGACCTCAACAAAGACAACGGCTTCTCCATCCCTTGCGATAATATCAATCTCTCCGAGACGGCACCTGTAATTGCGTGCAACTATCCTGAAACCCTCCTGTCGAAGGTGCAATGCGGCCAGACCCTCTGCCTCCTTCGACAACAGCAGCCTGTCGGGAGGCACAGCCACATTGCCAACGATCCCTTTACAGAACGTCCGCCGGTGGATGGGTGAAAGTCCGAAGCGTTCTATGGCTTCTCTATGTTCTCGGGTGCAGTACCCTTTATGAACATCAAAGCCGTACTGCGGGTAACGCCGTGCGTAACCCATCATGATACGGGCCCGGTGGACCTTTGCCAGAATGGATGCCGCCGCGACGGAGTTTATCAACGCGTCACCTGCCACCACTGCCCGTTGGGGGCACGGCGCGCCCGGTATAGGGAAGCCGTCTACCAAAGCATACTGTGGCACCGGCTTCAGGCCGTCCAGGGCCTGCCGCATGGCTATAAACGCGGCCTGGGCCACATTAATCCGGTCGATCTCACTGTGGCTGACCACGGCAACCCTCCATGCCAGGGCCTCCGCCTTGATCCTCCTTGACAGATCTTCCCTTCGGGAGGGAGACAGTCTCTTGGAATCATCCAAGCCCAGGATCCGGACATTGGGATCAAGGATTACTGCAGCAGCCACAACAGGTCCTGCCAGGGGGCCCCTGCCTGCCTCATCCACACCGGCTACTAATTCATACCCCTTTGCCCATAACGCCTTTTCGAAAACGGATTTTTTCTCATAGGACTCCACTTGGGACAAGTGTGATTCAACACGTAAACGGAAACGCTCCGCCAGGTTGCGAACACCCTTTCTGCCGTCCCTGTCCAGGAGGGGGAGAATGGCGTCCAGGGATTCAAGGGGCTGCTGCCTTAGCCACGACTCGATTTCCGCAACCCTCATCCCGCTAAGATTGGGCAACATCTGAAGGGTCCTCCAACGAAAGGTTCCCTAAACGCCCGGCCCGAAAATCCTTTAATAGAAGGGAGGCGGTCCTGTGGGTATCCACCTTGCCCCCTCCGGCCAGGCAGCCGCGTCGGCGGCCGATCTCCTCTAAAACCATGACTGGCTCTGCACGCTCATCCTCAATGGAATAAGTAACTTCAAGCCAGCGAGGGTTTCTTTCCCTGAGGGTTTCAATCAGGAATACTGCAAGTTCTTCAAACATGAGCGAATCCGGCTCAAGCGCCCCGATAAGGCTCAGGATAATGAGCGACCGGTGGTTTCTGACGTGAGGCGGCAGGACGCCCGGCGTATCGAGAAGGTCGATGTCACCCGCGCTAACCCATTGTTTTCCGCGAGTCACACCAGGGCGCGCGCCTGTCCTTGCTGCCCCTCTTCCAGATAACCGATTAATTAAGCTTGATTTGCCGACATTGGGCGTCCCGACAACCAGGGCCACCGGTCTCTTGCGATTCTTGGCCGTTCGATAGCTCGATACCTTATGCATAAAGGCATTAACACTGGCACCCTGGTCCGGAATGCTGCTAAAAGTCACAGCCTCAATGCCCTGGCTGGTGAAATAATTTAGCCAGCGGTCCGTTGTCTCACTCTCGGCGAGATCCGCCTTATTTAAGACGAGCAGGTGCTTTCTTGAATTCAAGAGCGATATAAGGGAGGGGTTCCGGCTCACATAGGGTGCACGCGCATCGGCCACCTCAATCACCAGATCAGCCAGGCGGATCTTTTGCCGAATATCAGACAAGGCTCGGGCCATATGCCCTGCCAGGAGACCACGCCGACCGGCCATCAATCCCCCCCCTTGTCCGAAGGTGGGATTGGAATCTCTTCCTTCATCCATTTGAAGAAAGGGGGACTTCCCACGTGGGTTTGCAAAAAGAGTATGGCTGGCACCTCATACGGATGGATCTCCCTAACCGAAGCCGCCAGCGTATCAGCCATCTCGGGAAGGGTTTTGGCCAGAACGACAGCTTCCGTATCGCTTGCCACTTCACCGTTCCACCAGTAACAGGATTCGATAAACGGAATTATGTTGACACATGCCGCAAGCCTGTTTTCCACCAAGTGCCGACCAATCCGCCTGGCCTCCTCGACACTGGGTACGGTTATATACGCCATTACCGCCTCAGCCAGTCCCTACACCCCCAGAAGGACCGCCGTCATCTAAGAAGATGAAATTCTGTCGGCGGCCACCAAACCACGACGGCCTTACCCTTAATGCTCGTTTGAGGGATAAAGCCGAAGAACCGGCTGTCTTCACTATTTGGCCGGTTATCTCCCATGACAAACAGTTTTCCCTCCGGGACCACAAGAGGCAACACCATGCTATTGTCGGGGCTTGATATATACGGTTCAGCCAATGGCTGCCCTTGGACATAGGCCTGACCACGGGCAACCTCGATTTTTTCCCCCGGAACCGCAATGACCCTCTTGATAAGGTCGTCACGCGGATCTATGGGAGAACGGAAGATTATGATGTCACCCCGTTCCGGTTCAAAGAAACGAAACGAGAACTTGCTGACAAGCAACCTCTGGCCGTCATGAAGTGTTGGCTCCATTGAACTGCCGCGAACCACAAAGGACTCAACAATAAAGTGGCGTATGACCAGCGTCAAGATCAACGCCACGGCTATCGTTTCAATAGTTTCCCACAATAAAGATTTCTTAGGGCCGGACATAGATACGCTCAAACATAAAAGTGGCTATACACGCTTCTTTTCCTTAATACGGGCGGCTT
>DYIG01000059.1 GCA_020723725.1 Thermaerobacter marianensis
TTAACAAATAACCCCAGCTCTGGTGAACCCGCGATATACCGGGCGACCTCCTTTGCCGCCTCCCTGGCATCTTTGTGTTTTGGGGCGGCGTTGACCAGGTCGGCGAAGGTTATCCCGTACTTTGCGAGCAAATCCTGGTACCGGGCGATTTCGTCCTGGCGTTCGAGCCGCTCAACCTCCTGGTTGTAATGGGAAACAGCAGCATTCAACTCGGCGGGACAGTACTCGTCCCCTTCCTCATCTTCCACCACCATTTGTGAGAGGGGTGTTTCTTTTATGAAGCGCTTCTGTCCACGGTAGTAATCTATGAGGCGCCGCTTTATAACGGTTTCGGAGAATTTAAGGAAAGTCCCCCGACCTGACTGGTAACTGTCGATTGCCTCATGGAATGCCATTAGGGCGATGCTGGCCTCGTCATCCTGCCCGGCATTAATGTATCTCCCGCAGGATTCTGAGGCCACCCTCATCACAAATGGAGTGTATTGCCGGATAAGTTGGTCCCGTGCCGCGTCATCGCCCTTCTTGGCAAGGAGTACAAGACTTAGCGGGTCGAATGGCTGGTCGGGTTGCTTGTCTTCACCAACAAAGGCACCGAAGAACGGGAAAATACCCAACATAGTCACACCTCAATATAGAAATTCGAAGCCCTATCGCCGGGATATGAGGTTAATGATAATTGTTAATACTAGGCTAATAATAATAGAAGTTACCAGCGGGAAGTAGAAGGTAAAATTACCCTTTTTAAAATAAATATCTCCAGGGAGGCGCCCCAAATTACCCAGGTGGCTGCCTAGCCATATTATGGCACCGGCTAGTGTTATTAATAGGCCCATTATGACCAGCATCTTCCCCAGGCCTTCGGGCATCTAAAAGAGGCTCCCCTGACGTTGATCGCTCGCATCGCTTAAATAGGCAAGACCCAGGTGGGCATAGGCAGCCGGAGTGGCCACCCGCCCCCTCGGTGTGCGTTGCAAAAACCCGAGTTGCATTAAATAGGGCTCGTAAACATCCTCTATGGTTTCCGGCTCCTCACTTGTAGCTGCGGCCAGGGTTTCGAGGCCAACGGGCCCCCCCTTGTATTTTTCTATTATTGCCGCCAGGATCCGTTTATCCGTTTCGTCAAGCCCAAGGTCATCGACCTCAAGTATCTGCAAACCGTCACGCGCCACTCCAGAGGTGATGACGCCGCCTGCCCTAACCTGGGCGTAATCCCGCAGCCGTCGCAGCAATCTGTTGGCTATTCGCGGTGTCCCGCGTGATCGGCGAGCGCCTTCCAGCGCCCCGTGCGGGTCAATCTCCACCCCAAGAATACGGGCAGCCCTGGTGACAATATATTGGAGCTCCTCGGGACTGTAGAAATCGAGGCGTATGATGACGCCGAAGCGGTCCCGCAGTGGGGAGGTCAGCATGCCCGCGCGCGTGGTGGCGCCCACCAAAGTGAACCCAGGCAGGTTCAACCGGACTGACCTCGCACCCGGGCCCTTGCCAATGACGATATCCAGGGCGTAGTCTTCCAACGCGGGGTATAAAACTTCCTCCACAGAGCGGCTCAGCCTGTGAATCTCGTCAATGAACAGGACGTCCCCTTGTTCCAGGCTGGTGAGTATTGCGGCCAGGTCGCCCGGCCTCTCTATCGCTGGCCCCGAGGTTACCTTGATGTTAACTCCCAGCTCCGAGGCGATTATGTGCGCCAGCGTTGTCTTGCCAAGCCCCGGTGGCCCGTATAGGAGCACGTGGTCCAGGGGCTCGCGCCGTTCGCGAGCAGCGGCTACGTAGATGCTGAGCAACTCCCGTGCCTTCCCCTGCCCGCAGAACTCGGCAAGGCTCCGGGGGCGAAGGCCCTCTTCAAGGCGCACTTCATCCTGATCAGCCCGACCGCCAAGCAACCGGTTATCCGCCAAAAACCATCACCCCGCGAGATCCTTAAGGCAGTCCCTGATAAGAGCCTCGACCGAAACCTGTCCCCCTAACCTGCGCCGCGCCGCAGCAACGGCAGCCATGGCTTCGGCCGCTGAGTAACCCAACACCTCAAGCGCCACGATGGCTTCGCCCTCAACAGACCCCTGAGCGGGGGTACTGGCTGTGGCTCCTTGCGGTAACCCCGCCTCAATCCCGGACGCAAGTTTGCCGCGCAGCTCAAGGATGATACGACCTGCGGTCTTCTTCCCGATACCCGGCACCCTGGATAGGGTCGCAGTATCCTCCCCCTCGACCGCAGCAGTCAGGCCGACACAGCCCAGGGTAGAGACGACCGCCAGGGCTGACTTCGGGCCAACCGCACTGACACCAAGCAGGCGCTCAAACGCTTCCCTCTCGTCTGTGCTAGTAAAACCATAGAGGGACATGGAGTCTTCCCTCACAATGAAAACCGTATGTAAACTGACATCCTCGCCAGGTGATGGCAAACGCTCAAGGGTGGTGGCGGGGACGTTCAGCAGGTAACCCACGCCGCCCACGTCGACAACGACCTGCCCGTTGTGTTTGCCGATAACCTTCCCGCGCAGATGGGCTATCACCTAGGCATGCCTCCATATGCCTGATGCCAATTGATATTGGGCGCACATTGCCACGGCAAGGGCATCGGCGGCGTCATCCGGCTCAGGTGTTTCCTCAAGGCCAAGAAGGGACCTAACCATGTACTGGACCTGTTTCTTGTCCGCCTTGCCGTAACCGGTCACCGCCATCTTCACTTGCATCGGCGTGAATTCCACCACCGACAGATCGGCCTCCGCGGCAGCCAGGATGACAACCCCGCGGGCCTGCCCTACCTCCATGGCGCTCTTGGTATTGCGGGTTAAAAAGAGTTTTTCTATGGCTATAACATCCGGTCGGTACCGTGAAATCACGTCACCTATACCCTGGAAAATACCCTTGAGCAGTAAACCGGTTGACCGATCCTCGGAGACAATCTTAACCGGAGGGGGAGGGGTCTGCCGTTTCTTCTCAGAAACCGTGGGCAAAACACCATATTCAAGCACGGAGAAAGCGTTGCCCTTGGCCGACACCAGACCGTACCCTAACGCCACAGTCCCTGGATCTACCCCGAGGATAAGCATGCAATCTAGTTCTCGCCCGTAAGGCTGTTTCCTTCTCCGGTTAAGCAAGAATTAGACTCTTGCTACAGCCCATAGGCTTACTCCAGTCCTTCTAGGAAAAGCCAGACTTCCTCTTCGCTCCGCACGACAATACCCTGTTTCAGCTTCTCTTGGTCGGCGGGGAGCAATCGGCTGATCTCGATGCCGGTATCGCGCAGCATCGGACCCAGGTTGCCGGGCTTGCCGACGAAAACAACGACGCGGTTATCCTTTACACCGATGGTCCGATACTCCATATCCTTGCGGCACGGGCCGTCTTTCTGGCGTTTTAAGATAACCTGCGCGGGACGAAATACCTCGATGTGCCATTCAGGGAACTTCGCCTGGAGACCTTCCCGGTCCAGGCCAGCCAGGTCCTTTCCGGCTGCCCGGGAGCTTATTTGGGACTGGCCTTCACACCCGGTGTGCTCATACTGAAAAATGAGGGTGGTATAGGGGGCAACCCGCACGCTAACAGGCGGCGGGTCCTGGCCTTGGGTTTCATCTGCATGTGCCACAGGGGACTTTTGGGGTTCGGCGCCCTTATTGGGCATCTTCGAACCCGGAAGCCCGCCGATGCTGGCATAGCCAGCGGCAAGGCCCAGCACGAGTCCAAAGAATATGAATATATAGAAATTTGGGCGGGATTGCCAGAACAAGAAAACACCCCCGAGACATACTTGCTTGACAGTATCCCCGAGGGGTTACGCATTTATTCAGTTCCCGGCGGACTCTTCCAGCCGCTCCATTTCCGATTCGTCCATGGTGAAGTTGGAGTAAACCTCTTGCACGTCGTCATGGTCCTCCAGGGCATCTAGCAGCCTGATTAGCTGTTCGGCCTCACGCCCCTCAACCTTAACTTCCGTCTTGGGAAGCATGGTGATCTCGGCGGATTCAACCTTTATACCCTGGGAGGTCAGCCCTTCCCTCACGCTCTCCAATTCCTCCTGACCGGTGATCACTGAGAAGTTTTCCTCATCGGACTTAACGTCCTCCGCACCGGCTTCCAGAGCAAGGAGCAAGAGGGTATCTTCATCCATTCCACTCTCGCTACGGTTAATGGTGATAAGCCCCTTCCTCTCAAAGACCCAGGCCACACAACCCGTCTCGCCCAGGTTCCCTCCGTTCCTTGAGAAGATATGCCGCACCTCCGCGGCGGTACGGTTGCGATTGTCGGTCATGATCTCGGCGAGCACAGCAACCCCGGCGGGACCGTAACCTTCGTAGACGACCTCTTCAAGGTTGGAGCCCTCTCCGCCGCCGGCGCCCCTTTGAATCGCCCTTTCTATGTTTTCCATGGGGACGCGCATAGCCTTGGCCTTGTCAATGGCAAGCCGCAGGCGGTTGTTGGTTTCCGGGTTGGGCCCGCCCTCGCGGGCAGCAACCATAATCTCCTTGGCCATTTTGGAGAAGATCTTGCCCTTCTTGGCGTCCTGCCGTTCCTTGCGGTGTTTGCGATTAGCCCATTTGGAATGTCCGGCCATGAAAACCACCCCCATTCCGGTGTTCCCAAGGTCGTAATGTAAGATAGCACAGGACAGCCAAAATTGCCATCCTAATCATTTGAGCTTCCCATTGTAATATGGCGGGCCCTAAAAGAATGAGGATTAAATGGCTAAGTACGGCTCTGGCAAACCTGGAACTCGAATGGTACCCACCAGTGGCCGAATAAGTTCTAGAGGCCCGGTGAAAAAATCTCATTTACCAAAATGATTGGTTATCGGCATCCGGCGATCCCGTCCAAAGGCCCGTGGCGAAACCTTGATTCCCGGGGCCGCCTGGCGCCTCTTATACTCCGCTGAATCAATCAGTTTGATCACACGGCAAACGGTTTCAGGGGGTAACCCCATGGCGACGATGTCCTCCGCTGTCTTGTCATCCTCCACGTAGGCCTTCATGATGGGGTCCAATACCTCGTAGGGGGGCAGGCTGTCTGTCGTCTTCTGCCCGGCTCTAAGCTCCGGGGAAGGGGGTTTTGCGAAAACCCTATCCGGGATAACCGGGTGAAGGCCATTCCTGTACCGGGCCAGTTCATACACCATGGTTTTCGGCACGTCCTTGATAACCGCAAAGCCGCCCGCCATATCACCGTAGAGGGTGGTAAAACCCACCGCCATCTCGCTCTTGTCCCCGGTAGCCAGCACCAACCCCCCAAACTTATTTGATAGGGCAAACAGGATATTCGCCCTTATACGGGCCTGAATATTCTCCTCGGTCACATCCTCGGGGCGGCCCTTGAAGAGGGGCGCGAGGTTGTCCAGGTAACACTGGAAGACCCGATCAATGGGAACTTCCAGGAACTCTATGCCCAGGTTGGCAGCCAAATGCTGGGCATCCTGGCGGCCCTCGGGTGTGCTATAGCGCGAGGGCATGTACACCCCGGTGACACAATCCGCACCCAGGGCGTCAACCGCGATGCACGCCACCAAAGTGGAATCTATCCCGCCGCTGAGCCCAAAGATCACCTTTTTGAATCCATTCTTCCGCACATAATCGCGCGTCCCCAGGACAAGGGCGTGGTAGATCTCCTCTGCGGGCTCCATCCGCCTACCCCCTAGGACCGGTGTAACAGCGGCAGAGCGCCGGGAAAGGGGGGGCAACTCCAGTTCGCGGACTGTAATATGGTCGAGGTCAAACCCCAACTGCTTCTCCTTCCGCTTCCGCGGGTCATGCAGCTTATGCCTTCGCACGCCCTCGGGGTCAATGTCGAACACCAGGAGGTCCTCGTCAAAGGCACGCCCCCGGCACACGACCTCACCCGATACATCTACCACCAGGCTCTGCCCGTCGAAGACGAGCTCGTCCTGCCCCCCCACGGCATTCACATATGCGAGGGCACAACAATTATCCGAGGCCCTTGTGGCCAGCATCTTCTCGCGGAAAAGCGGCTTGCCCAGAAAATATGGGGAGGCGCTGAGGTTTACCTGTATTAACGCCCCGGCCAGGCCCAGGGAGCGATTGGGGCCCACGGTGTACCACATGTCCTCGCAGATGGAGACGCCCACCCCTATATCCCCGAACCGAAGCAGGAGGCTGCTCTCGCCCGGCCGGAAATACCTCTCCTCATCAAAGACCCCGTAGTTCGGCAGGTAGACCTTGTGACAAGTATCTACCCATTCCCCGTCATGCAAGATGGCGGCGGCGTTGTACAGGTCATCGCGCCAATCGGCAAAACCCACGATAGCCGTAATCCCCCTGGTCTTCGCGGACAGCCTCCTGATGGCCTCGATGTTCTCTCTGACGAAATCGGGTTTAAGGAGAAGGTCCTCCGGGGGGTATCCGGTCACCGTCAGCTCAGGAAAGGCTATAATGTCCACACCCAGCCCTCTCGCCTCCTCTACCCTGGCTGCTATCTTTGCCGTATTGCCAGCAATGTCCCCCACAGTGGTATTGATCTGAGCCAAAGCCAGACGCATAACGCTACCCGCCTTTCCGGAAGGCTTCTCGTATTCCCTGGCAGAAGGATACCGCTAATTCGTCTGATAGAGAATACCACCGGTTGGAACGGGACCGACAATGATGCCTTCCGCGATGGGGATCCGCTCTTTCACGGGCAAGACCGTGATCACGGTGGGGGTAACTATCTGCACGTTGGCGCTAATCACCATCTCCACAATGTGCCGGGTCTGGTTCATACCCGCCTGTTCGAACCTTGAGTCCAGGGTGGTGCGAACATTGCCGATTGACTCAATCCGGAAAGGGATGGTTGGGCCCAGGCCACCCCACACCCTGTTCCCAAAGGCCTGGGCCAGCGGGACCTGAAACTTCTCTTTGCTAAGTTTCTTCAGTTCATTCTGGACTGAGAGTGTGACCTCGGCGGCGGCCCGGTTAATGGTGGAGGTATTCGGCTGCAGGAAGGTAACCATCCCTTTATCGTTGCGGTGTATCAGGTACAAATCGGAATAGGAAAGCTTGGTAACCGGACCCCTCAGCACCGCTTGGTTGATGGACTCACCCGCGCGAATGCTCACCAATTGTATCGCAACAG
Organism: Thermaerobacter marianensis; assembly: GCA_020723725.1. GTDB lineage: Bacteria > Bacillota > Sulfobacillia > DYIH01 > DYIG01 > DYIG01. The sequence goes on from DYIG01000059.1 coordinate 7,063, forward strand.
CCTGGAAACTCGGCCCCAGCATGTTATCAATGAAATAAAACACGCCGCCCAACAGTAGCAGGATGGCCACCAGGTAGCGCAAAAACCTCCGCCTTTTCCTCGGCCTGTACACGCCTTCACCCGACCCGTTATTCAAAGAGGGTTACGATAAACCTATTCTTCGGGTAAGGCTATTAGACGGGGCAGACCCTGTGAAATGCTAGAGATCGAGACGGATACGGGCCACGCGCCTCTTGCCGACCTGGACTATCATGCCATCGGTTACGGCGACCTCATAGGAAGGGTCGTTGATCTTTTCTCCGTTGACGCGAACAGCGCCTTCCTCCACCTTGCGCCTGGCTTCGCTTGTGCTTGACGCCAGACCAGAGCGGTGAACCAGCCTGGGCAGCCAGACCTTGCCGCCATCCAGATCTTCGGGTGTAAGCCTGACCTCTGCCATATCCTCCGGGAGTTCGCCCAGGCGAAAACGGCGAATGAACTCCTCTTCCGCCCTTACGGCTGCCTCTGCCCCGTGGTACTGAGCCACTATGGAACGGGCAAGGCGCATCTTGGCGTCGCGGGGATTCAGGCTGCCGGAAGCCATATCCCTTTCCACTGAACGTATCTCCGCCAGGGGGATCTCCGTGAAATGCTCCAGGTAACGCCCGATGAGCGCGTCAGAAATAGACATCGTCTTGCCGTACATCTCCTGGGGGCTTTCATCGATACCGATGTAATTCCCCAGGCTCTTGCTCATCTTCTGAACGCCGTCGGTTCCCTCAATTATTGGCGTGATCACGGCTACCTCGGGCTCCTGACCGTATTCGCGCTGAATATCGCGGGCCATCATCAGGTTGAACCGCTGGTCGGTCCCCCCCAACTCCACGTCAGCCTTGAGGGCAACCGAGTCGTAGCCCTGCATGAGCGGGTAAAAGAATTCGTGAATGTGAATGGCCCGGTTCTCGCGGTACCGGTTGGCAAAGTCGTCGCGTTCGAGCATCCTGGCCACGGTGACCCTGGCGGCAAGCTGAACAACGTCCGAGAAGTTCATCCCCCCCAGCCAGCGGCTGTTGAACTCTATGGTTGTGCGTTCAGGGTCCAGGATTTTGAAGATTTGCTTGGCGTAGGTCTGGGCGTTCCGCTGCACCTCTTCCTCCGAGAGCTGTTTGCGCGTTTCCGATTTCCCCGATGGGTCACCTATCCGTCCCGTGAAATCCCCGATCAGGCAGATGGCCTGATGGCCCAGGTCCTGAAACTGACGCAGTTTCCGCAGGACCACGGTATGACCGAGGTGGATGTCAGGGGCGGAGGGGTCAAGCCCCAACTTGACACGCAGCGGCCGCCGCTCGGTCTCGGCTCGCCGGAGTTTTTCCAGGAGTTCGGCTTCCGAAACGATTTCCGCCGTGCCCCTCTTCAAAAGCTCGATTTGGTCTTTCATGGAAGGTGTGTTCATCAGTGCATCATTTTAGCATGATAAGACAGGGTAAGGTAGCCTGAAAAAAACGGAGAGTGTGTCAAGAAGTTCCGGGGGAAATTTTCTGGAAACCGACCTCGTTCCTGAA
>DYIG01000060.1 GCA_020723725.1 Thermaerobacter marianensis
TCGTCGCTCGTCCCTGCGGCGTACCAGGAAGTACGCCTCACTCCTCGCTCCTCGGCGCCTTGCATCTGAACCTTTTTGACCGGGCCTCGTAACACATCCTACCTGTGGGTTTTACGGGGTATCTTTGTGACCGCGTCGTTAATTTCATCGGCCAGGCGTTTAACCTCTTCCGTTTCTTTTCCCGGGTAACGTCCAAGGTAACTGGCCGTCTGCCCGTCCAACGTCGGCCTGAGATCTATAGGAATCTCGTCAGAGAGCTGAGTTGGGTGCGATTCAGCGATTGGTTGAAAGGCTGGTATCAGGTCTTTGATGTTGAAGGCGAACAATGATCCAGCCAGAATGAAAAACATGACCAACGTTATTAGCCAAATACCCCTGGAGTTGCTCAAAATCGCCGCCTCCTAATCCCAAAATTTAAGCATCATTCTACATAAAAAGGCATTTTACCTTCTGGAAAGTTATGTTTTGCCTCCGTATTCGGTAATAAGCCTTTTTATCTCCAAATCTGCCGACTTGGCCTGGTTAGCAAGGTCGACAAACTTTCGCTGAAGGGTTTCATCATGTGCCTTCATGGCCATGGCCATATAGCTGGCTGCAGCCAGGTTGGTGCTAATTCTAAAATCGTAAAGCATGTCCAGATCCGTCATACTTTTTACTTCTGTCTGTTTTTCGGTGAAGATGTTCATCATCCGAGCAATTCTCCCCCCGGCCGTCGTTTGAGCTGGACCCTGAGTGACCTGAGTTCCTGAGCTGTCCTATCGTTTATTTTGGCCAAAGATTCAAAATAGGCCTTAGCTCTGGCACCCTCGCACTTGGATGCGTATAGGTTTGCCTTTCTGGCATTAACCTCTGCGGCGAGGGCGAATTCGTCCAACATCCAGGAGTCAACCACGGTGTGAATGGCTTCATAACCCAGTTGCAAAGTTTAGCCTCCTTTGTTTTCTACATTTAAGAAGAAATATTCCCGTCACCGGCGGCCATTATGCCCTCTATATCCTCTGCGATGATGCATGGTTTTGCACCCTGCCAGCGGACTTTGCCCTCAATGAGCAGCAACGGCGGCGCTGTTCCAAAGAGGAGGTGGCCCTTTCCCCTGTACAGGTATTCAAACACGGTTACATCGATCAAGCCGTGTTCATCTTCAAGGCTCAGGAACGCCACCGTCCTGCCACTGCGCGTGGGGGGGCGATGCGGCCTGATGGCAAGCCCTGCAACCCTAACCCTTGTTCCGTTGGGGCTGCGGCGGGCCCGGCGGGTATCGGTAAGCCCCTTGATGCCAAGGGAATCACGCCAGATTGCTGCGGGGTGGGCTGTCAGGGAGAAGCCCATGGCGCAGAACTCGTAATAGACGCGTTCCGGCAGTTTGAAGTCGGGGAAGTCTGGCATTCCCTGGGACCATACCGTGCCAGTAGTTTCACCGGGTATGCCGGGGATGGTTAGCTGGACTGCATCACCGGCCCTGTTTTGTGATCGCACCCTGCTTGTCACCGGGGTGGTGGAGAGTTGCCAGAGCAGTTTCCGCCGGTTGCCCTCGATGGGGTCCAGGGCGCCGGCGAGGATGAGTGCCCGGATTTGGTCCACCTCGAGGTGGGTGCGCTGACGTAAATCGGACAGGCTGTGGAAAGGGCCATCCTGGCGGGCCGTCAGTATTGCCAGCGCTGCTTTTTCCCCCAGGTCCTTGATGGCGCAGAAGCCAACCTCTATGACCCGCTCACCCCTGGCCCTGAACGGAATAACACTTTCCTGGATATGTGGCGCCAGGACCCTGATGCCCCGCCGCCTGGCCTCGGTGATAATGGTCTGCCGAGGGTAGTAGCCGGAAGGCTGGTGGGTAAGGATAGAGGCGAACCACTCCGCCGGTTTGTGGCGGGTCAGGTAAGCCGTCCGGTAGGATGTGACGGCAAAGGCGGCGGCATGGGCCTCACAGAAGCCGTAGGATGCGTACCCCGCTATCGTTCTGAAGATCTCGCGGGCTGTGTCGGGGTCCACCCCATTGGCGGTCGCTTTCTCTACGAACACCTCCCCGATTTCATCCATGGCCTGCTGGGAACGCGCATGGCTCATAACCCTTCTCAGCCGGTCAGCCTCCCCCGCAGTGAACCCTGCCACCGTCTGGGCGATATCTATAACCTGCTCCTGGAACAACACTACGCCGAAGGTCTTGGAGAGGATCGGCCTCAGGCTGGGGTGGAGGTATTCAGGCTCTTCAAGCCCTTGTCGGCGCCTGATAAACGGCTCGACCATGTTCCCCTTGATGGGGCCGGGGCGAATCAGGGCGATAGAGGCGATTATGTCCTCTATGTTGTCGGCGCCGAGGCGCGCCTGGAGCGCCCTCTGAGCCGGACTTTCCAGCTGAAACACGCCTATGGTATCACCGCGGCGTATCATGCCGTAGGTTCCGGGGTCGTCCAGCCTGATCCGTTCTGGTGCGCCGCTGTCCCTGATAGCGGAGAGGGTGCGCAGGGAAAGCAGGTCTATCTTCAGCAAACCCAGGGTCTCCGCCCCGTGCTTATCACATTGAACCGCCACAGGCCCTTTGGCCGTTTTCTGCAGGGGGCATATGGTGCTGACGGGTTTATCACTTACGATAAGCCCTCCTAGGTGTGTGCCGACGTGCCGGGGCAGGCCTGCTATCTCGGCACATATGTCGAATAACAGGCGCAGTTTTCCGGTTTCGCTCCCCAGTGCCTTCAGTTCCGGGTAATCATCCAGGGAGGCCTGAATGGCATCGGCGGGGAGGTGCCAGGGGATGCTCTTTGCGACCCGGTCGACGGTTTCAAGGGGAATGCCGAGCGCCCTTCCAACATCGCGGACGGCCGAGCGGGCGCGGAAGGTCTGGTACGTGCAAACGGCTGCCACATGGTCCTTGCCATATTTGCCGGTAAGGTAATCGGCCACGGCGTCCCGGTGTCTGGCATCGAAGTCGATGTCTATGTCGGGCATCTCCGCCCTCTCCGGGCTTATAAACCGTTCGAACAGGAGTCCACGCCGTATGGAATCCACCTCGGTTATGCCCAGGCAATAGGCCGCGGCGCTGTCGGCAGCCGAACCGCGCCCGGCAAAGAGGATGCCTTCCTGCCTGGCGAACCTGGCTATGTCCCACACGATGAGAAAGTAGTGGGCGAAGCCGAGCCGGTTGATGATACCTAATTCGTGTTCAAGGCGACCCTGGATTGCGGGTGTTATTTTGCCATACCGCCAGACCGCCCCCTGATAAACCAGGTGTCGTAACACGTTCTCCGCCTTTTCCCCCTCGGGTAGGGGGAACCGGGGGTAGCGTTTCTTGTTCAGATCTAACCCTGGACGGCACTCCTCCGCTATCATTAGGGCGTTTTCCACAGCCTGAGGCTTGTCTAGGAAAAGGCGCCGGATGCCCTCTTTGTTTTTCAGGTAGCGTTCCCGGTTGAAGGGGCGCCATGGGTGGACTTCGTTTATTCCTGTGAGACTGCGTATACAGGCGAGGATGTCGTGGGTCCGAAAATCATCCCTGCCGGCATGCCTGACTTCATTGGTCGCCACGACCCCTAGTTTCAACGCCTCTGCCAGATCAAAGAGGTTGCGTGACAGGTTGAGACTGCCCGGCGTCAGGTCCCGTATTGCTTCCAGGAAAAACCTTTTGGGGCCGAAGATGCCGAGGATTATTTCCGCCACGGTTCGGGCGCCCTGCCAATTCCTGCTGAGCGCGCGGTCCCCGATTTCGCTATGACGCCCACCGGCCAATACGTAGATCCCGCTCGAGTGCTCCTCAAGCATATGCAGGTCAGCCACGGGCTCCCCGCGGGGGTTGGATAGGTGTGCCCTGGTGAGGAGGCGGCAGAGGTTTTCATACCCGGTGTTACCGTCGGCAAGCAGGGTAAGTGAGTAGTGTGGCTGGCGCGCCGGTTTTAAGAGTGGGGCAACCGTGAGGCTGCATCCGAGGATCGGTTTTATCCCGGCTGCCTGAGCCGCGCCTATGAATTCGCCCGCCCCGTGGAGGCCGTTCCTGTCGGTGAGGGCAAGAGCAGCCATTCCTGATTCAGCGGCCCTGGCAATCAGGGCGGATGGCGAACTGGCGCCGTCAAGAAACGAGTAATAGGATCGGACGTTTAAGTGGGCAAAACCCCGAGCCTTCAGAGCCATTAGTCGAAGACCTTCTTAACCAGCCAGTGATTTGTTTCAGCATCCCATTCCAGTTCACAGACCGCGCCGTTTTCGAGCTCCACCCGGAATATGTTGTAATCGCCCTCTCCGGCCCACCAGGCCCCGGTTTCCCGCCAGAAGTCGAGTATGCGCCATTTCAGTCCTCTCTTTACAGGGTCAATTGTTGGCCCACCTCCATGGGTCCCATATGGCAAGGCGTCTTTGACGCCAACCGGGGGTGTTGGGGGGTGTTCCCTTTGTTAAAGCCGTTTCCCCAAACTTTTTTTGATTTGGGAGATGACTTGTTCCAGTTGGTCTTGCCGACGGTTTTTATGACTGTTATAACCGGGATCGGCATTCCAGAGAGAGGGCTGGACACATGATGCTTTGGCGAGACCCCCACAGGTTACGGCGATTTCCGTTACCCCCCGAAACCCTTTCAGGGGGAGTTCCTGTAAAAGCGCGATCAGGTTCGTTTTCAAGAAGGAAGGGGTCGAGGTCGGCCGTAGGAGGAGCCTTTCCCGCCGCAATACCTCTTTATCTGTAGTGCTGACATCCACCAGTAAGCGAGTGCAGGTTTCCCCCATCGCCCGGAGTTTGGCTGAGATTTCCGTAGCAAGCAGGCCCGCAAGTCCCTTTAGGTCTGCACCCGGAGAACAGGAGCGCACTGCACGTATATCCTTCAGGGGGAATAAAGGGTGTACCGATGATCCAGCCTCACCGTTGGCTATCTTTAGGACAACTGACGCTTCGAGACCCAGCAGTTTAGTTAGGGCGGTGACGGGGAGGGTTTGGATTTCCCCGATAGTGCCCAAGCCGGCTTGCCGTAGCCTTGCCAACGGTGCGGGCTTGACAAATGTGGATAGCGCTTCCAGAGGTAGCCTTGCCAGAAAACCCTTTTCATCCAACAGGCGGACAAGCGTTACTTTGGAGCTTCCCTTTTGGGGGCTCACGCAGTGAAATACCTTGGCCAGATTCCCCGTTGCCATCTCCGCAAAGAGCGAGGCCGCCCTGGCCGTAAGCCTGTTGGAGCCTATGCCCACTGAAATGAGATTGGCGTATTCGGCTAGGTGGCTGGCGAATCCCTTTAAGCCGCCTGATTTTCCCGCTGGCCCCCCTTTTAGGTAAACAGCGGGGTAGGGGGATAGGGATTCGTCGGGCTCCACAAAGGGAAACTCCTCATAGCACATGTGAAAGAACCTTTCCAGGTGGTACGAAAGCCGGAGGTCAGCCAACTCCGCCACCACTGCGCCAGGAGCTAGCTTTCGGGCCCTCCAAAGCGGCATACCCCTTTCCACGCCCAGCCTGCCCGCCTCCGGTGAGGATTCAATGACAACCCCTCCATCATTTACTATTACCTCCAGGGGGACGCCCTGGGGGGAACCCTTAAATTCCAGGGCTATGTGTTTGGCCAGGAACCCTATTAAAAAGACATGAATAACAGGGTAAGACATCATAGCTACCCCCTGGGAGATTCTCTCTTCGTGAATGTCGGGTAATTAATAATATAAGCTATGTGCGAATCTAAGTCAAGATTAAATAATCTCATGGCGTACATATTGCGCATGGCGCGTCCATATGGTAGATTCTATTCTGCTAGAACGAACGCTGTTGACGAGGCGGGGTGGGCATGGTTGGTGATCGTCTAAGAAAAAGAAGGCTGGAAATGGGGATGTCGCTTCGCGAACTGGGTGCACTGGTTGACCTTGCGCCTTCATTTTTGAGTGATGTTGAAAGGGGTGTTCGTAAGCCCTCGCTGGAAAGCCTGGAACGAATCAGCAGGGCATTGGATATCCCTCTTGGTGATCTATTTGACAGTGAAGGGGAAAAAAGCGTTGACCTCCACCGCCTGCTCTCCGATAGCAGTGTAACATTAAATTACAGGGGAGAACCATTGACGGATGGGGAGCGCCGCAAACTGCTGGATGTAGTGGATGCCGCCATGAACCTTAGGAGCGCAAGTGATTCGTGGGACAACCAGGAGATTACTCGATTTGCCGCCCACATGGAGGGAGAGTACGGCCGCCCCCCCAGCGTAGCATTGAGGGGACTTATCAATGAGATAGTCAGGCAGGTGCGGGAGGAGTATCGTCGCCAGGATGGCTGAATCCACGGAAAAGCTGTGGTCCTTGGCACAAAGGGAAGGAATTTTCATCAAGTGGTTCGATCTGCATTCCACCCCGGAGCGGCTTTGGGGGATGTATTACTACGACCCCTGCCTGGGCCTTCCTGTCATAGTGCTTGACTCAATGCTATCCGCACGTCCCCGATTACTGCGGTGTGTTCTGGCTGAGGAACTGGGTCACCATTTCACCGTGCCCGCGACTGACACGTTCAAATTGCGCTTCTCATACAGTGATGGTGTCATGCGCGGGCGGGATGAGGCACGGGCCATGAGGTGGGCCACACGCTTTCTTATACCGGAGAAAGAGTTTAACTCTTTGGCCTCAGCTTTGTCCGTGCCTGAGCTCGCGGAACACTTTGATGTAACTGAGGAATTTATCAAATGGACTATCCAGTTTAACGGTAATTTACGAACTGTAGGGCAAGGCCAAAATCGCCCTGCTTGAGCATGGCGATGACCGCCTGGAGCTCATCCTTGCTCTTGCCTGTTACCCTTATCTGGTCGCCCATTATCTGAGCCTTTACCTTAAATTTTCGATCCCTTATCGCGGCCGTGATCTTTTTAGCCTTATCTTCCGGTATGCCCTGCTGGATGGTGACGGTCTGGCGGACGGTTCCACCCAAAGCAGCATCCACTTTGCCGAATACTAACCCCTGCAGGGGTACGTTTCTTTTGGCCAAGCGCCCCATAAGTATGTCAGCGACGTTCTGAAGCTTGAATTCGTCATCAGACTTCAGGGTGATTGTCTCGTTTTTTTCGTCCAGGTCTATTTCACTCTTGCTCCCCCTGAAGTCAAAACGTTGAGAGATTTCCTTTTGGGCCTGCTGGACCGCGTTCTTGACCTCCTGCATATCAACCCTTGATACCACGTCAAAAGAAAAATCCTCTGCCACACGAACCACTCCCGGTGTTTATTAAAGAAAATTTTAGAGCGTATTCCGTCCAAGCAGTTCAATTATAACAGGGCGGTGATCAGAGACGGGCTGGTCTTCCAGTACCTCCACGGAGTTAACGGCGATATCCTCTGAAATGAAAATACGGTCGATGGATGCTGAAGCCCCCCTGCTGGGGAAGAAGGTGTGGTCATGCTGAGGCAGTGGCCGGAATGATTCTGCCAACACTGACATTTCCCCACGGTCCACCGAGGCATTCCAGTCCCCCATCAGTATGTATGGTCCCGGTTCCTTTTGCAGTTCCTCTAAGACGGTTGCAACCTGGTTGCTCCTGTCATTAAACGAAAGACCCAAATGAGTTGCAACTATGGTCACCTCACCGGCCGGGGTTGCCACCCTGGCGATAATGGCCGTCCTCGGTTCCAAGCGTGCGGGAAGCGTCAACGTTCTGGCCTTGAGTATAGGGAACCGTGTTATGAGCATATTGCCGTACTGGCCAAAGCCCCTGTCTATGGAGGGGCCAAAGACAGCATTCATACCCAATTCCTTCGACAGCCAGGCCCCCTGGTCTAAAAGGAAACTGCGAACCTGATGCCTGTCGACCTCCTGCAAGGCGATGATGTCGGCTTTGCTTTGTCTGATTACATCGGCCACGGCGCCGATGTCGTTGCCGCCACCCTTTCGAGCCGCGTGCTTTATATTGAATGTCATGACGCGAAAGGTGGAAGTGGTCTGGAAGGCGGACGCAGACAGCCCGTTACTGCTCGCGCTCAGGAACCTGATGCCTTTGGCTGGTTTTTGCCAAAAAAGGCTATAGGAGAGGACGAGAAGGCAAACGAAGATGACAACGGCTATCATTGTTTCCTGCGTTAATCTTCCTTTTCCATGCTTCATATTCTGTCACCTTAAGATACAGCATACAGCAACATTAGACAGATAAGGCAGCACTTGTCCTTGGCAAAATAAGCCAGTATCGGGGATAAACGACTACCTCGAAGCCCATCGAGAGGATTTTTTATGGGCTTGTTCTATTTTGGGTAGCACGGAAGAAGCAAAACTTTGACCACGCTCTCCCACAGTGCGCTGACTGTAACGAACCATAACGAATGATTGATATTGATGCTGGTTCCAAGGAGGTTTTTCGTCAGATCCTGCGGTGCAGCTGGTTCAACGGAGGACACAGCCCCGGGACCATAGGTGGTTCGGGAGTTTTTTCCATGTTCGGAAGGCAATTTACAGAGAAAAAATTCCCAAACCTTTGACCACGCCCCGAAAAAGCGCGCTATCGACCAA
>DYIG01000061.1:0-788 GCA_020723725.1 Thermaerobacter marianensis
ACAAACAATTTTCCTTGTCAATATTTACCTTGGTAACTTTTGGTGTTATCATTCTTTATAAAGGAGGATTAGTGTGAAAAAGGGGTTTTGGATACTAACATTCTTATTTACTGTATTTTTTTCTACTCACTGTTATGGAATCTCCTCGGACAGGCCATACGATGATCTTCATAAATCTCATTGGGCCTATGAGTATATTGAAACTTTACGAAAGGAAAACATTACTGACGGTTGGATCTCTTCCAGTAATACACGTATCTATTTCTATCCCGACAACCCCATCAACAGAGGCGAATACACGCTGATGATGGTTAAGACACTCGGCTTACAACCAGACCCCGCACCAAGCCAACCATTTATTGACGTAACCCCCAAACTTAAATTCTATAATCGAATCGATGCACTCCCCTGGCTTTCCACTGCCCGTCAAGCCGGTCTAATCCATGGCGACAGGCTTGGCCGGTTCTTTCCAGAAGACCCCATCAGACGGTTTAAGCTGGTACGCCCAGACCTTAACCAATAAGGACATCCGTAATATCATGATTGCTTTCCCCGATAACCGGGAGGTAAACAGCTCACTCGTAGCAGAAAACGCCCTGGCCATAAAGCTGGGCATAATAATCGGCTACCCTGACGGCAAATTGCACCCCGAGCGCCGGATGTCTCGAGCTGAAGCCGCAACCGTGATATATCGCTCAATGTTGTTCGAGTTGACCGCAACACCAAACCCCTTTACCCCTGACGGGGATGGGATCGACGACACGACAACCATTTCCTTCCGCATACTG
>DYIG01000061.1:798-8298 GCA_020723725.1 Thermaerobacter marianensis
AAAAACCTTCAATGCAGGTAAGGCCAGCCCGCCCCCTGTATCTATTCAATGGTCGGGAGCGGATGATAACGGGCAACCTGTCCCGCCTGGCACGTATTACTACTGGGGTTGGGTCATGGACGCAGAGGGCAAAGTCTTCCCCTCGGTCAAGAAACCGCTGCTGGTCGAACACCGGAGACTCTGGGCTGGCATAAACCCAAACAGGGTTGCCCCCGGCGCCAATGTGGCGCTTTGGGCTAACACTACTGGGTATGCCACCAGCGTTACCGTTACCTCCCCATTAGGTCAAATAAACCTGAACCCACGGCAACCAACGGGTTCGGAAACAAACTCCTGGCACGGGAGCTTTACCGTTCCCCTCAGCACCCCTGACGGCGCCTACAGCTTCAACTTTATGGCTCGTTACTCAAACAACACCAGAAACGCCACAGTTGATTTGTTGGTAGAAGACCCGATCTTGCTTAGTCCTGACATCAAACCAAACCCTGCCTATCCGGGGAAAACGATTGCCCTTTCAGCCCAAACCTCTCTGAATATTGCAAGAGTCGAAGCGGTCTGGCCAGGCAACCCCAGTCACCCCATAAAACTGATGCAGACAGCACCGGGATCCTGGGCCGCTGATTACTTGATCCCTCAAGAAACAAAGCCCGGGGTTTACCGGATCACCTTCCAAGGGTACACCCGAAACAATGAGAAAAGGGAGGCTCCCATCGACCTGGCGATAGGCGAGCATCCCCTGAAAAACGTGATTTTCATCCTGACTGATTAACGCATGGATCCCATGAACTGCAGTACGGCAGGCCCCATGAGCACAACAAAGAGTGAAGGGAAAACGAAGATGACAAGCGGGAAAAGCAACTTGACCGGCAGCTGCCTGGCCTGTTCCTCGGTATGTTGACGCCGACGTTCCCGGGTATCCTTGGCCTGGATGCGCAGAACCTGGCTCACGCTGGCACCCAGCTTTTCCGCCTGGAGTATGGCGGCAACGACAACGTTCACATCCTGGAGATTAACTCTATCCGCAAGATTCCGCCAAGCCTTGTCGCGAGGCACCCCAAGGTTAATTTCCTTCAGAAGAAGCGCCAGTTCCTGTGCCAGCGGACTGTTGTGCCGCTCGGAAACCTTTTGCACAGCACCTTCCAGACCCAGCCCGGCCTCGACCGAAATACAGAGCAGGTCCAGCACTTCAGGCAGGGTACGCAACATCTCCTTTTTCCTCCTGGTGGCAGCCCGGCTCAGGAAAAAGTTCGGTATGGTGGTGGCAGCATAGGCGCCTATCAGTCCCAGGAGAAGAAAAGACCCTCCGCCGCCTTGACCGCTCAGGTAACGGAACAGACCCATGCCTCCAAACAGTAGCAATCCGACAAACCCAGCAAGCAAGCGGATGGAGAGGAATGTCCCTGCCTCCATGGGGCTGCCTGCTTCCTTCAGCTTCACCTTTAAAACCTCAAGGATCCCTTGAGGGGTTCTCTTCAACAGGGAGGCATAGAACCGTTTAATCGCGGGCGCCACCAGCCGGTGAGCCAACGGTTGCGCCAGTTCCGCATCCTCCAGCGCATCGGACGGCCTGTGATGCAACCGAACCTCCTGCGCCCTGATTTTTAAGATGGCCTCCTCTTCCGAAGGGGCCAGAAGATAAGCCACCACGGCTGCCGCACTGGCGAAGAACGCGCTTATTACGAGGTAATCGAAATACACTGTATTCATTTCTTCCTCCCCACAGGGGTTACATTTCAATCCGAATCATCTTAGACGTGATAAAAGCCCCTGTAAGCTCCATTGCCACGGCCATACCGATCATAACCTTACCCAGTGGCTCAGTAATCAACAGACCTATATAGGATGGGTTCATAACTGCTATGGCCCCGGCAATGAACACCGGCAACAATCCGATAACCCAACCGGACAACCGACCCTGAGCGCTCAAGGACCGAACCTCACCCTCAAACCTCAGCCTCATCCTCACCGTTTCCCCTACCTGTTCAATAAGCCCCGCCAGATTACCGCCGGCCTGACGTTGAATCAGGACGGCGGTGACCACCAACTGCACTTCTGGCACGGGTACCCTGCTGTAGAGGTTCGCCAGGGCATCCTCGAGTGCAATATCAACACGCGTCTCCTTCACCAACTGGCGAAATTCCGAGGCAATGGGATCGCTGAGCTCGTTTGTAGCCACATCAATGGCCTGTATGAAGGAGTGCCCCGACCGAAGTGAGTTGGCGATTATACTAAGCGCATCCGGCATCTGCACAACAAATTTCCGCAACCTTTTCTGGATAGCCCTATTCACATAAATGTCCGGGAGCCAAAAACCAAGAATGGATACAGCAATGGCTACCCCAAAGGGAGCACCCAGAACCATCATTACTACCCCGGACGAAACACTCGACAGGAAACGCACAGCCAGGTATTCGGAAACCCTCAATTTTAGACCCGCTCGTCTTAGACGCGCCTCTATCTGCTTCCCGGCGCCCTTCTTGGCAAGCCGTTCTTCCGTTCCCTTCAAGACATATTTGAGTGCACCGGAGATCGTTAAATTGACACCCGTAGCCCCCGAATCGACTTGTGAACTCGTCTGCGGCAAAACGAGAGTGCTGAGGTTGGTGGAATCAAGACGCAACGACCTGATGCTTTCCACAGGGTTATCAATGCCACTACCTGACTTGCGCTGCCTTGATGCCATCAAGCTGAAGAAAACATAGAACGTTGTGAAGAAAACTGCCCCAAGAAAAAATACCTTCATGGCATAATCACCCAAATAACCGGTCGGGCAAGGTGATACCCGAGGCCAGCAAAAGATCATAAAATTTCGGCCTGATACCGGTGGGACGGAACTCCCCGATAATCTTGCCGTTAGCGTCCACACCCTCTTGCACAAACCGGAAGATATCCTGCAACACGATAACCTCCCCCTCCATCCCTTGAACCTCTGTTATGTGAGTAACACGTCGGCTACCATCTTTTAACCGAGCCGTCTGGATAACAAGGTCCACGGCCGAAGCAATCTGCTCCCTGATAGCCTTAACCGGGAGATCCATGCCTGCCATAAGCACCATTGTCTCTATTCGAGACAGCATATCCCGAGGCGTGTTTGCATGGCCGGTAGTCAGACTGCCATCGTGGCCGGTATTCATAGCTTGAAGCATGTCCAGCGCCTCTCCGCCACGGACCTCACCGACCACTATGCGGTCAGGCCTCATGCGAAGCGAGTTCTTGACCAGTTGCCTTATACTAACCTCGCCCTTCCCTTCAACATTGGCAGGCCTCGTTTCAAGGGAGACAACGTGCTCCTGACGAAGCTGCAACTCCGCCGCGTCTTCTATCGTAAGAATGCGCTCATCCCCCGGGATGAAAGAACTAAGGATATTCAGCATCGTCGTTTTCCCGCTTCCGGTTCCTCCGGAGACAATGATGTTTAAACGCGCGCGAACACAGGCCTCCAGGAACAAAGCCATATCCTCAGTTAACGTCCCAAACGAAATTAAATTCTCAATTGTCAAAGGGTCACGTGAGAATTTCCTAATAGTGATACACGGCCCCTTTAATGCAAGGGGCGGGATTATGGCATTCACGCGAGACCCATCGGGAAGCCTGGCGTCAACCATTGGGCTTGATTCATCAATCCGCCGACCAAGGGGCGCCACGATCTTCTCAATGAGATGCATGACCTGCCTATCATCCTCGAATGTTATATCCGCCTGTTGAAGCCGACCCTTACGCTCAACATAGACTTGGCGTGAGGAATTAACCATTATTTCGCTTACGTCCGGATCGTCGAGCAAGGGTTGAATCGGTCCAAAACCAACGATCTCGGCCAGTAAGGATTCTGCAATATCCCAACTCTCGGCGAGAGATAGTTCGGTCTCCTCAGAGAGGTAGTTCAGGATCTTATCCTTTATCTCCTGTTTCTGTTCTGAACTCAGACCACGTCCGTTATTTAAGACCTCACTATCAAGTTCCTCAATAAGTCGCATTTGGATCCTGTTCTTAATTTCCCTATGCTTATCAGGCCGTACCGCTTGTTTGGGCCCCGAAGGAGTCCGTACATTCCTATTCTGAGCCTCAACCGATCCATTAGATGGTGAGGGTGCGGTATGCAATGTTCTATCGGGAAAGGGCTCCCTCAGTTTCTCCTTGGACATCCTGTTATATAGCGTTGCCATGGTTCCTCCACCAGTCAGCTTCTAGTCTTTATTTTTGTGCCCAGTCGCGTCAGGAAGGACCTACCCTGATGAATTTCTTGACCCGACCCCTCATCCCCGGCAGAGTCGGTCTGATTCTCAACCAACTTGGAAACCAGGTGCCCAATGGCCTGTCCCGCTTCACTTTTACTACGGCGGGAAAGAACTGGCTGGCCCGCATTGACTGCAGCGGCAAGCGCCTGGTCCTCCGGAAGGGTAAAGAATACGGGGAAATCCAGGGCATGAGCCACATCGGACGCCGAAAGGGATTTGCCGGTACTTATTTCATTCAAAACAACCTTGACCTTCTTCTCGTCGTATTCCAGCTGGTTAAGGAGGATGTTCAACCCCTTGGCCGTATTGTGAAGCGCTGGAATATCGGGGGTTGTAACCAGTAGAATCACGTCAGCGAGATCAAGGGCCGCCACAGTACTCTCCCTAAAGTTGGTGGCGGTATCGATGACTATAAAATCCCAGCCCTGCCGCAGGGCCTTTAAGGTTTCCTCCGCATAGTTGCGGCCTTGGTCCGCCTTGGCTTCGCCGTCAAATTCCGCAGCGAGGTGAGGCGCTATGGGTGCGGCAAGCAAATTCACTTCAGTGCTGGGAACGGCAATGAGCATGTTCTTTATATTGGCCGGGTTTATCTGCTCCGATAAGCGGCTCAAATCTGCCAGGGTGCTTTTTGGCTTGACCCCCAGCATTACCGCAAGTGTGCCGAACTCCACATCCATGTCGGCAAGAACGACACTGTTCCCGGCCCTAAACATTGCAAGGCCAGCTGCTAAGTTTGCAGCAAGCGTGCTCTTACCCACTCCGCCTTTGGTGCTAAAAAGGGTAATAACCTTTGGCGCCTCAGGCCTCTCGCCTAAGCCGACCATCTCCTTACCCACCCTGCGTATCGACGACGCCAGGTCAAAGGAGGAAAAGGGTTTAACGAGATAGTCCTTGGCGCCAGCCTGCATAGCGCGACTGAAATACTCCCTGTCGCCCTCCACAGATATCATGATGACCCCTGTGGGCCTTTCCGCCATTATATGGGCTGTAGCCGAGACACCGTCCAACCTCGGCAGGTTGATATCCATTAATACGATATCCGGGTTGTACTTTCTTACGGCATCAATCGCATCCTGGCCGTCCTTGGCTTCACCGACGACGATAAAGTCTTCTTCCATCTCCAACATAGTCTTGATCGTCTGCCTTACCGGGGCAGCATCATCGACTATTAGGATCCTCAGTTTACCGCTCATGGCCTCTATCCCCCGTACAAACAAACCTATTTGAACACGTCAGTTGTCACGCTAATACTGTCCCCACCTGTTGAGGTGTCTGCGGCGGATCTTAGTAGGACTTCTATTTTGCCTACCTCTTGAGCAAGAGAAAGCACGGCAGCCTGTTCAGGCTTCAGGGCAACGGTAATTGAACCGTACCCACCCTTGCCCTTGTTCTTGCCGCCTGTTGACTCCCGACCAATCGCCAGGATGCTGATATTCTCAAGAATCATCTTTGCTTTTTCGTTCTCGGACCCGGAAACACCCTTAGGCAACAAGGCAAGGATATCGATGTGGTCGCCGACTTCCAGGCGCCCGGCCAAACCCGTCACTTCCCCCACTGATATGGTAAAGGCCCTGCTGCCTTCCGGAATATGAAAGGCCAACCCCGTTTTGTTTTCTTCAATAGCCAAGACTGACTTGAGAACCGGCTCACCCTCCGCGAGCGGAGCGGTAGTTATCTTGCCAACAGCATCATCAAACGAGGTTAGTGAACCTCTGAAAGCATAATCCCGCGGGATCTTCTTGGTCACCAACATCTCCCGGTCAAGCTTTGTACGCGCCGGGATGGGCTGCCGTGCCAGCACAACCGCCACCGTATCCTGATTGTACGCCGTCACCGCTGTTGGCCGTAAGAACTGATAGGCAACAACGCTGGCTACCACTCCTGCCAGCGTTGGTATTACGAAAAGCCTTAGAATTCGACGCTTATCCAACCCAATCCACCTCTATTACCGTACGAGCCTTGCTGTACGGATGCCGTAGTTTGTGCCCTTGATGTCACCCTGGGCCACAGTGTCGATGAACTGACCCGTTACTTCCCCAAGGTGTGAGTATCCTTCGATGAAGAACGCTGCAAACCCGAGAACCTCCACTTGATCACGGCCCACCACGTTTTCAAAGGAATTTATAACCACTACATATATGATTCTGGGCGAACCCGGTCGCACGGTATCGGCCGTTGCATAAGGGTCCTTGGAGATTCTCCACTCGATAGCCGACCGTGTGGGACCCGCCATATTACCTGGCTCAGTGCTGATCTGGTCTCCGACAGTGATGGTTCCTTTAAACCCATACTTCAGGTTTTCCAGGTAGGCCGATGCACCCTTTTTACCTAAGGAAAGTGCATGGAAGTTTCCCTTTGTCTGCAAACCTGGTTCGACCTTAAGGCTTACCAGGGTATATTTGTTCAAGGAGTCTTTATCAATGGCCAACGGTGCCATGCCGCCATTTACATAGTCTTCTGTATCGCCATCATCCCGATCAGAAACATCGTCACCCGAACCATCTGAGTTTTCGTTATTGTTCTGACAGGGGTCTGATTCAGAGTCATCGTTGTCTTCTAAATCTTTATCTGTCTCTTTCTTATCCTTATCTTTGTCGCTCTTATCTTTGTCGCTCTTATCTTTGTCGCTCTTGTCTTTGTCGCTCTTGTCTTTGTCTTTGTCCTTATCCTTATCCTTATCCTTATCTTCCTCGTTCTCGTCACTGTGTTCGCTATCGTCGTCGTAACCGTCATCATAAGAATCTTCACTGTCATCCTCATGATTCACGTCTTCTTCATGGAAATCGCTTTCTTCTTGCCCATCCTGTTCTGTATCATCACAGAAGTTATACGATGGGTCAGACCCACGGGGCCTCCCGGTCAAAGATGAAAGGTACCCATAGCGCCCCTTTGCTGAAGCAGCCAAGTCTACGCTCTTCAAACCAAGCACAGGAGCAAATAAGTAGTTCACCCGGTCTTTAACTGTAACGAAAACCGTATCATCAGAAGGAAACTCGACAGTGATATCCTCATCCGGGTTGAAGCCGTTGGCCGAAACTAACCTGGCCGCTGCATCAAAAGCAGCCGATTTATCGGGGAGCTCGTTCGCAGCAGCAAGGGCTGCAGCATCCGCAGCGTTTTGCAAGGCCTGTTTGCGTACAAAAGCGAGGCCGCTATCTATCCCCAATGCCATAAAACCAATAAAAGCTATCGTCGCACCCGCAAAAAGGACACTCACCGCACCCTTTTGTTCTTTAAGCAAAACCTTGGCAAGTTCAATGGCGCC
>DYIG01000062.1 GCA_020723725.1 Thermaerobacter marianensis
CAGGCGCCAAGGGTGATTTGGGAGCAAGCGTCGTTGCGTTTCGTTTATGGGCGAAACAGTTGCGAATTGGCAATGTTATCAGCCGTGCGCCGGATGGGGACCATGGACAGCCGGGTGCGCCAGAAGTGGCACGCGTACGCGATGGGGAAGTTGTTATCGATCCTTTCCCCGGTTTCGGAAACCTGGAACAGTTTCTATTGGATAAGTGAACCGTCGGCTTAACGGTTAAAAGGGGGATTTGGCCTTGGGGATCGCTATTGTCGTCACGTCCGGTAAAGGTGGTGTAGGCAAGACCACAACTTCGGCCAACGTGGGCACGGGCCTGGCCATCAGCGGGAAGAGCGTAGTGTTGGTGGACGCGGATATAGGTCTTAGGAACCTTGATGTTGTGATGGGGTTGGAAAACCGCATTGTTTACGATCTGGTCGATGTGGTACAGGGGTATTGCCGGTTGAAACAGGCTCTTATAAGGGACAAGCGTTATGAGAACCTATGCCTGCTCCCGGCTGCTCAGACTAAAGACAAGACCGCCGTAAGCCCGGACCAGATGAAGACGCTGGTTGACGAGCTCAAGCAGGAATTTGACTATGTGATTGTCGATTGCCCGGCTGGAATAGAACAAGGCTTCAAGAACGCTATAATCGGCGCGGATGAAGCGATAGTGGTCACCACTCCTGAGGTCAGCGCGGTTCGCGACGCGGACCGGGTTATAGGGCTTTTGGAGGCGGAAGAGATTAAAGAGCCCAAACTCATTCTTAACCGGATAAGGCCAGCCATGGTAAAACGCGGTGACATGATGGACATTGATGATGTGCTTGACATCCTAGCCATTAAGCTGTTGGGTGTCGTTCCTGATGATGATTCCATTGTTGTTTCCACCAATCGCGGTGAGCCTGCGGTGACTCAAAACGGTTCCAAGGCGGGTCAGGCAT
Source organism: Thermaerobacter marianensis (assembly GCA_020723725.1). Taxonomy (GTDB): domain Bacteria; phylum Bacillota; class Sulfobacillia; order DYIH01; family DYIG01; genus DYIG01. The sequence goes on from DYIG01000062.1 coordinate 933, forward strand.
ACCGGAACATAGTTCGCAGGATCATGGGGGAAAATGTTCCCTTGATGTCTTTATCGGTGCCTGACGAAGGTCTTTTTGGCCGTCTGAAGCGTCTGCTTGTTGGCGAAAGATAGCGCTAGCCAAGGGGGAAAAGGTGGTGGTGGTATGGATTTCTTTCTAAGACTCTTTGGGAAAGAGGGTTCCAGTAAGAATATCGCCAAGGAACGCCTAAGGCTTGTGCTTGTTCATGACCGGGCTAGCGTTTCTCCTCAGGTCATGCAGTCCTTCCGCGAGGAGATAATCGGGGTAATCTCTAAGTACCTCGACATCGACACGCAGCGGATGGAAGTCGATCTGACAAACGAGGAGGATGCGGTTGCTTTGACGGCGAGCATTCCTGTGCGCAGTGTCAGAAGGGGTCTATAATAAAGGTTATTTTTGCCTCAGGCAAGCGGATTGCCCCGCATTATATAATTGATTGATAACTAGACATAATGCGGGGTAATGGTCGTGGAGCGGCGCCTGTTTAAAAATTTTGATTGGATTTTACTGGTTTTGGTCCTGCTGGTTATGCTGGTAGGGCTTTTTACCGTTTCCAGCGCCACTCAGTTTGAGTTAGTCGACCGATCCTCCTGGGGATTTGTGCAGAAACAGGCTATGTGGATGGCGGTGGCCCTTCTGGCCATGGTTGTTGCCATTGTTGTCGACTATCATGTTCTAATCCGTTGGTCACGCGTATTTTATGTCCTCACAATAGGGTTGCTTATCGCCGTTCAACTCTTTGGCCGTGAGGCCCTTGGCGCACAGCGTTGGTTACAGATCGGACCGATCGATATGCAACCGTCGGAATTCGCCAAGCTATTTCTAATTATCTTCCTGGCGGCTTATTTGCCACGTTATTCCGGGTCCATGAAGGACTGGAAGACCATGCTGATGCCAGCACTCCTTATCCTGGTGCCAATGGGGCTGGTGGTGATCCAACCCGATCTGGGGACGACCATGGTTTTCGTGGCTATCCTGTGGGGCATGTTTTACGTGGCGGGCGTTCCGGGGGGGCGGTTGGTGGCGCTTGCCACTGTGGGACTTACAATTGCGGTAGGCTATATAATCGGTCATTTGAGATGGGGCTTGCCCCTGCCACTGAAAAGATACCAACTCATGCGGCTCATTGTTTTTACCAACCCTGAAATTGACCCGCTCGGGGCAGGGTATCACATACTGCAGTCAGAGATAGCCATAGGTTCAGGCAGGTTGATGGGGAAAGGGATCTTCGGGGGGGCGCAAAACCGTCTCGACTATCTGCCCGAACAGCATACAGACTTTATTTTTTCCGTCATAGGGGAAGAGGGAGGGTTCATTGGGGGTGTAACCCTCCTTGTTCTTTTCTTTCTGATGTTGAGCAGGGGGCTGCAGGTTGTAGGCCATGCCCGAGACCTCGAAGGGAGCCTCCTTGTGGCAGGCATACTCTCAATGATTACTTTTCATATATTCGTCAACATCGGAATGACCATAGGACTGATGCCTGTTACAGGCGTGCCTCTACCCTTTATAAGCTATGGAGGGAGCTCGCTCATCACAAACGCTGTAGCGATGGGCATAATACTGAACGTCTATATGCGAAGGCAGAAGATACTTTTCTGATACGGTGTTGCATACATACTGACCGGGGGTCAGGTGTGTGCGCCTCGGGTCGGTATATGGGATTGCTTTTCGCGTTAACCCTCTGTTTCTCTTGATAATAATGGTGGCTGGCCTGGGCGGATATTTCGTGCCAGCCTTGGTTTTACTTGGGTTGATCCTCAGTCATGAATTGGCGCATATTATTGTGGCCCGTTCCTACGGGGTTTCCATAACAGAAATTGAGTTAATGCCATTTGGCGGGGTGGCCAGAACTTCAGATCTATCTGATGCAGGCCCCGGCGCCGAGCAGGCGATTGCGCTCGCCGGTCCCTTAAACAACTTCCTCCTCTTAGCGGGGGGGCTATGGCTGAAAGAGAACTTTATGGTCAAGGATACAGCCCTCCTTGACTTTTTCATAGAGGGCAACCTTTCTTTGTCCACGTTCAACCTCTTGCCGGTCTTGCCGTTGGACGGAGGGCGTTTTCTTAGGAATATGCTATCAGGGAGGTTTGGCTATGCCAGGGCGACGCGCTTGCTGGCCAGGGCCGGGCAGGTTGTTGGGGTAGTCCTGATTGTTTCAGCGGGCCTGTTCCTGGTGTTGGGCTTCCTTGTTCCAAATGGTTTTGCACTGGGTCTATTCCTCTTGATTGCTTCCACAAGAGAGGTCAGGGCAGCCGATTGGCGGGCTATGAAATCTTTATGGAAGAAGCAAGAGGACCTGATGCGGAAGGGATTCATGCCCCTCAGGGAAGTTGTTATTTATAAAGATATTCCTTTAAAAACTGTTTTGCGCTGCTTGGTTCCCCAAATGTATCATAGGTTTATAATTCTCGGCGATGACCTGGAGGAACTGGGTGGCATAGGGGAGAGGCGGTTTTTCCAGGCCCTCATCGAATATGGCCCCGAATTGCCGGTCGGGGACATTCTGAAAAAGGGGGTCTAGGTCGTGTACCGTAAGATCATGTTGCGTATTCGCTCGCTTCTTGTGGGAGCGGAAGACGTCGTCCATGTGGTGGTGGCGGTGTTTTTGCTGCTGGCCACCGTCGGCATCCTCCTGCAGACCATTGAAGGATTTAACCTCAGAGACTACCACGCTATCTTCAACCTGATAAACAACGCGCTCCTTGTTCTTATAATCAAGGAGATCCTCTGGACGATTATTAAATTCCTCGGTGGAAGGGAGGTAACCATCTCTTCTTTTATCTTTATTGGTGTCATTTCAGCCATTCGCCGCTTGCTTTTAATCGAAGCGGGTTTGCCTGGCAATCATAATGATGCCCAGCCTTTCGGGCACGTGATTGAACTTGGTGCCACCGCTATGGTTGTATTAATTCTTGTTATAGCTTTCTACTACCTGAGAAAGGCCAGCAATGTTCCCCAGGTTCCGCAATGTGATTTCTGTGATAAAGAGGTTAAACAGAGAGGAAGAACTGAGTGAATCCTGACATATCGAAGGTACTGGATGAGATTCTCCCGCTTGTTTCAAAGCCCGCTCGGTATTTAGGTAATGAGTGGAACACGGTGAGAAAGGATCATGATAAGGTCCAGGTCCGCTTCGCCCTTGCTTTCCCTGACGTGTACGAAATAGGCATGTCTAACCTCGGTTTGGCCATAATGTACCACGAGATAAACTCGAGGGACGATGCGCTTGCCGAAAGGGTTTATGCCCCTTGGGTGGATATGGAGTCGGAGATGCGCCAGCGGGGTGTTCCCCTCTTTTCCCTGGAAACGCGGACTCCCATAAAGCGTTTCGATATCCTGGGGTTTGGCATTCCTTACGAAGTCAGCTACACCAATATTCTCAACATGCTGGATCTGGCCGGTATTCCGTTACGGCAGTCCCTAAGGAAGGGTTCAGACCCCTTCATTATTGCAGGAGGCGGCACGGCCCTTAACGCTGAGCCCCTAACCGATTTCATAGATTTCTTTGTCCTGGGGGATGGCGAGGAGGTTATACACGAAATCATTGATTGTTTCAAAGACTGGGACAACCAGGGAAGGCCCGGGGGCCGGGTCGGTTTTCTGGAACGTGCTGTCTCTATAACGGGTGTGTATGTCCCTTCATTTTATGACGTGGAGTATGACGTTGAGGGGTGGATAACGAGTATAGCCCCAAACAGGTCCGGTGTGCCCGCAAGGGTTAGTCGCCGGATAGTTGCCGACCTAGACCGGTTGACCCCTCCCACCAGTCCTATTGTGCCATGGACAGGGATTGTTTTTGACCGGATGATGGTGGAGGTATTTCGTGGATGCAGTCGGGGGTGCCGGTTTTGTCACGCTGGGTTTACCTCCCGCCCTGTCCGCGAACGATCCCCGGAAAAGGTCAAGGAATTGGCCAGGGAGCTGGTCCGGAGAACCGGTCATCAAGAGGTTTCTCTGGTTTCACTCGCAACAAATGATTATAGCCAGGTGCGTGATGTTCTCTGTGAACTGGCAGGCGAACTGGAGGATCAAGGGGTAAATGTCTCCTTGCCCTCGTTGCGTGTTGATGCCTATTCGATAGGTCTGGCCAATGAAGTGAATAAGGTAAGGAAGTCCGGGCTTACCCTTGCACCCGAAGCTGGCACACAACGATTACGGGATGTAATCAACAAGGGCGTAACAGATGAAGATTACGAGCGGGCGCTGACTGCTGCCTTTGCGGCCGGTTGGGACTCACTCAAGCTCTATTTTATGATCGGGCTGCCCACGGAGAGGGATGAGGACCTCCACGGGATAGCGGAGATGGCCAAGCGTGCCGTTGACATTTACCATAGGGTAACCGGCAGGAATCCCCGCGGGCACATTGTTACCGTAAGCACGGCCTGTTTCATCCCAAAGCCGCATACCCCTTTTCAGTGGGAGGGGCAAGTACCGCTTGAGGAACTGGAGAGGCGGCAGCGACTACTGCGTTTGCTCCTGCGACACAGGAATATTCAATACCGGTGGAACGATACAAAAGGGAGTTTTATTGAGGCGGCATTGTCCCGCGGGGACCGCAGGTTGGGTGATGTGTTGCACAGTGCATGGCAAAAGGGGTGTAAGTTTGATGCCTGGTCTGACCAGTTAAAATACGACGCCTGGCTGGCGGCATTCAAGGACGTTGGCTTGGATCCGGGTTGGTACGCCAATAGGCGGGTGGATTATAATCGCGTATTACCCTGGGATCATATAGATACAGGTATACGGAAAGAGTTCCTTATTGATGAACATATGGTGGCCATGCGGGCTGGACTGAGGGACGACTGCAGGTGGGACCGTTGCCATATCTGCGGCGTGTGCATCGACCGCCCTGGCGTGCGAACAAGGATAAAACCGCATGGTAGCGTGAAAATGCCCAAACCGGGTGCACGGGATGAGAAATAATGACTAATCAGCAGCAGGTAGTGAATAAGATTGGCAGGCAGACCATTCTGCTGAAACTCAATAAGGGGCCAGAGGCCCGTTTTATTTCTCATCTGGACCTCATGCGAGCGCTTGAACGAGCGGTGAGGAGGGCGGACCTGCCAATTGCCTATTCTGAGGGTTTTAACCCTCATATGAAGATATCCTTCGCTTCTGCTTTGGCCCTGGGCGCTACCAGTGAGGGGGAGCTGGTGGAGGTAGTGGTTACCGGTTCGTTCGAACCGGAGGCGCTTATGAACCGGCTTAATGAACATCTACCTTTGGGGATCCAGATATCAGCGGCCGGATACTCCCCCGAGGGTAAATCACTTGCAGATTCCGTAGAGTGGGCGGAGTACATTTTAGGGATTGAGTATGGCGGCGCCGATAGCGAATTTAATTGGGCTAGCCTGTTGGACGGGTTTTGGAAGGCTGATGAGGTTATGATTGAAAGGACTAATCGAGAAGGCCGTAAACAGGTTTTCAACCTCAAGCCTTTGATAAGAGATTTGAAGATAACAGGTCAAAAAGGTTCTCTGGTGGTCCTTAAAGCCTTGATGAAAGCCGGCAGCCGAGGCAATGCAAGGCCGGAAGACCTGGTTAAGGGCCTGGCCTTGATAGGAGAAGCCGCCTCCTTAACCCTCCGCTCCATTCACAGGGTGCGCCTCTTTGGCGACGAAAACGGGCGGCCGACACCCCTTGATCAGGGTCTTCACACCATTAATGAGAAAGCCCTTCCCGGTAATGATCAGGGAGATGAGGCCTGATGGGGAGAGCCATCCTTATTGAGCGGGAGAGAGACCGGACCCGAGTGGCGATCCTCGAAGACGGTGTTCTTGTTGAGTTCTATGTAGAGGGAGACGGCGGGCGGAGGCTGGCGGGCAACATTTACAAAGGCCGGGTGGAAAACGTCCTCCCCGGGATGCAGGCAGCCTTTGTCGATATCGGACTTGATCGCAACGCCTATCTCTATGTTGCCGATGCAGCCCCTTGTGTTGGGGGTGAAGATGAAGCAGCCCAAAGAAGCGGCGGCAGGCATCAGAACGCGGAAGAATTGCCCATCGAGCAGTTTGTGAGGACCGGCGAGGATATAATCGTCCAGATAATTAAGGAGCCGGTGGGCACCAAGGGAGCCCGTGTTACACGTCAAATTACCCTGCCCGGGCGGTTCCTTGTTCTGCTCCCGGGGTCCGATTATATAGCCATCTCAAACCGAATAAGTTCTGAGAATGAAAGGGAACGCCTGAAGAAACTGGTGGCAGGTTTGAGGATAGAAGGCACGGGATTTATAGTCCGTACCGCCGGGGAGGGTCGCACGGAAGAGGAATTCAGGGAGGATGCCCGTCAGCTTGGGGAGGCCTGGGAGCATATACAGAGTCAGGCCAGAAAGGTGAAGGCCCCTGCCTTGCTTCACAGGGATACAGGTCTCGTTTACAGGGTTCTTAGGGACAGCCTGCTCCCGGACATTTCTGAAATAACTGTCGACTCACCTGAAGAAGAGAGAGAAGTCAGCGCCCTCCTGGAGACCTTCGCCCCTGAACTGAAAGGGAAAGTGACCTTGCAACGCGTGAACGGTATGAGTCTTTTCGAGGCAAGGGGTATAGAGGAGCAGTTACGCCGGGCATTGGCGCGCAAGGTTTGGCTGAAAAATGGTGCTTATATCGTTTTCGATCATACAGAGGCTATGACTGTTGTTGACGTCAATACAGGGCGTTATACCGGGAGCACGAGCCTGGCGGAGACCATTTTCCGGACCAATACTGAGGCTGCAAGGGAGATCGCGCGCCAGCTCCGGTTACGGGATGTCGGCGGTATCATAGTAATCGATTTTATCGATATGGCTAATCAATCCCACCGTGATTCGGTGCTTACCATCTTGGAGGAGGAACTCAAGAAAGATCGAACCAAATCTACCATTGTGGGCCTTACAGGTTTGGGCCTGGTTGAAATGACGCGTAATAAAAGACGCCAAAGTTTAATTGAGACCCTGACAAACCCTTGCGCTCACTGCAATGGCTCCGGAAGATCAAGGATCTAAATCTTGTTGACTATTTTGAAGATCGAATGCTAGAATAATTCGGCGTGTGTATGCCTTTTGGAAATGTAAGAGGAGGAAAGTGCCGTGGCCTACGCTATTATTGAGACTGGCGGCAAACAGTACAGGGTTAACCAGGGAACGGTTATTGAAGTTGAAAAGCTCTCTGTCGAGCCCGGAAGTGAGGTCTCGTTTGACCGTGTGCTTGCCGTGGGTGAAGGGGACAACCTGAAGGTGGGTTCGCCCGCCCTGGAAGGGGCTCAGGTTGTGGGCCGGGTTTTAGCGCAGGTGCGCGGTCCAAAAATACGGGGCTTCAAGTACAAGC
>DYIG01000063.1:0-654 GCA_020723725.1 Thermaerobacter marianensis
TGCCAGTGAAACCTAGTATCTTTTCTGGGTCGGTAATAGCTACCGCGTCCACCTGGGAGATGGAATGGATTATCTCAGCGATCTTCTGGGCCGCTGATTCATTCAACCCCTGCCGGAGGTAGGCCATTGCCTCACGGCCTACCTGGAAGGTGGCATCAAAGGACCAGCCAAGGTCCCCTGTATCAAAGGGTTCTATTGTCTGAATAACCTCGGAAATCGAACCCGAGGTTGCACCGGGGACGAAACTGCTCTGGCATGCCAAACGCAACCCCTGACTCAATCCTTGCTTCCCCAGGTGCTTCAGTTCCGCATCAGTCGGAGGAGTCAGTTCACCGTGCGCGGCCTTGGCCACCACCCGGCAACGGCCGCAACCGCCCTTCCGGCACCCGTATTGTATGGGAACGCCGTGAGCTACCGCCGCCTCCAAAATAGTTAAGCCCGAGGGCACCTGAATAACCTTCTCGCCCCCGGGCAAGGTAAACTTAACGTTTTTCATTTCGAGAGCAACCCCCGCAACACGCCCAGCGCTTCAGGCCCTTCGAAAACAGTATATCACCGGGTTTACCCCCGAGGCCAGCCAACCGCCCTTTAGGATCTATTTCCTGTCCAAACGGTGGGTAGCCTCAATAAACCTCACCGTTCCGGTGAGGGCAC
>DYIG01000063.1:664-8199 GCA_020723725.1 Thermaerobacter marianensis
CATTACAACCGTATGTGTATATGCCGTTCCATCATTGAAGAAACGGGCGCCTTTCAGCAAATCACCACTGGTCACGCCTGAGGCGGCGAACATCACGTCTTCGCCACGTACCAAATCATCCATATACAAGATCTGATTAACGTCCTTAATGCCCATTGCCAGGCAGCGTTCCCTCTGGGCGTCATCTTCCGGAGTCAAACGCCCCTGAAAGTCCCCGCCCACGCACTTCAGGGCTGCGGCAGCCAGAACACCCTCCGGCGCGCCCCCAACCCCGAGCATCATGTCAATCCCGGTTTCGGGGAAGGCGGTAAGGATAGCGGCAGATACGTCCCCGTCAGACAAGAGCCTTACACGGCCACCGGCCGCCCGCACCTCGTCAATGATCTTCTTATGACGGGGGCGTTCAAGGGTAATAACAGTTACATCTTCAATACGCTTGCCGTTGGCTTTAGCAACTATCTCCATGTTCTCTCTTACGGATTTATCCAGGCTTACCTTACCGGCCGCCTTCGGCCCGACCGCAATCTTATCCATGTACATGTCCGGGGCATGCAGCAGGCACCCTTCAGGGGCTATGGCCAAAACCGCTATGGAGTTCGGCAGGGCTTTGGCGCAAAGGTTGGTGCCTTCAAGGGGGTCGACGGCTATGTCAACCTTCGGTCCCTTACCGGTACCCACCTTCTCCCCTATGTAGAGCATGGGGGCTTCATCCATCTCGCCCTCGCCGATAACGACGGTCCCCTCGATATTCACCGTATCAAAGACCTTACGCATGGCATCGACAGCAGCCTTGTCGGCAAGGTCCTTTTGACCCCGGCCGACCCATTTGGCACAGGCTAGAGCAGCAGCCTCCGCCACCCGGGCGACATCAAGCACAAGACTTCGATCCAACCCCATTCCCTCCTATGCCTTGCCGGAGCTACCAAACAGGCGGATCTTCTCCCGGACGCGGGCCTTCATGCGATCCTTTGCAGGTTTGAGGATCTTGCGCGGGTCAATCTCGTTCGGGTTGGACTGAACCGCTTCCCTGACGCCGTCGGCAAACCCTTGACGCAGTTCCGTGTCAATGTTGATCTTGCTTATGCCCCTCTTAACTGCCTCCCTGATTGCCTCGTCAGGCACGCCAGAGGACCCGTGCAGGACGAGGGGGATGCCAACCCGCGCTTTGATGGCGGTAATACGGTCGAAGTCCAATTTTGGCTCCTTCTTATACCAACCGTGGGCGGTTCCAACGGCAATGGCGAGCGAGTCCACCCCTGTCCGCTTGACGAACTCTACAGCCTCTTCAGGCTCAGTGAAAAACGCGTCATCCTCGTGGACCTTGATGTCGTCCTCCACACCGCCAATCCGTCCAAGCTCCCCTTCTACAGAAACCCCGGCGGCATGGGCGATCTCTACTATCTTGGCAGTCTTTGCTACGTTCTCTTCAAACGAGTAATGTGAACCATCAAACATCACAGAACTGAACCCGTGGCGAATGCAGCGGACACACTGTTCGAAGCTGGTGCCATGGTCAAGGTGTAACGCCACCGGAACACGGTGAGCCTCAGCGGCGGCGCGGGCTAACGCAACGATGAACCCCAGCCCGGCGTATTTGATGGCGCCCTGGCTTGCCTGGAGAATCACCGGCGCATTTTCCTCAGCCGCAGCCTCGACGATGGCCTGCACAATTTCCATGTTGTTTACGTTAAATGCGCCAACCGCGTACCCGCCTGCATCGGCCTTGGTCAGCAATTCCTTGGTTGTAACAAACGACAACTCTTTCCTCCCCCTCCATGGAACCTTTTTATAACCAGTAAAGAATTTTACAGCAGAGTACACGACTGGTCTAGATATAATAAGGCTTTGAAGTCTTAATAAATTCTTATATTTCTCTAAAAGTACTCTAATGCTGCTTTTCTACTATTGAGACAGGCACCTCCTAAAAAAAGCCCGACGGTTGGCAGGGCCGCAGGGCAAGTGCAAACCCCCGATTAGCAGGGTCGGGGGTTTTGGCTTTTTATAGACGGTACGCCGTAGGGACACATTATATGGCTGGAGGTGATTCCCCATGGTCAAAGCCAAAGGACCCAAAAAAGAAAAGAAAGGGAAAAAAGAAAAGGACCCATTTGAAGACGTTAGTCCCATGGGTCTTCTTAAACGGGAAGCCGCCGAACGGCTGGGACTTGTTGAGAAGATCAAGAGCGGCGGTTGGGGCTCGCTCAGCGCCGCCGAAAATGGTCGAGTGGGCGCACTAGTTAATAAACTTAAAAAGGAAACACACCCACAGTAAATCCATGAGCTATAATATTTTGCGTCATGATAGAGAAATGGTATATCCCTTCCGGCAGGGATGGGCATACACTGGCCTGCCTCGCAGAGGCCTGGCACATCGCAAGGGGCCTTGAGATTTGGCCGGGGTGGGACTTGCGTAAAACCCCACTGGCCCTCTTGAAAGAAAACGGTGAAATGTTCCTGGCGGGTCACCCCAGACCCGGTGAAGGTGCTAGAGAGGTTTTTTGGCCCGCTGGCACCACTGGACCAGCCGTTTTTCATACCATATTGGACCAGAGTGATAAAAAAGGAACCCCCGGCCAGGCCGGCGCTTCAGTTGGCGTCACTGTTCTGGACGGTACTCCGACTGTAATGGTTCCCCTGAGCCTGGCGGGAGAGGCCCCCGAAGAAACCGTTTCAATGATTACTTTTATATGGGAGGAGTGCTTCCGGGCGTATCTTATCGCCAACGGCAACACAAAGGCCTCTCCGAGTGTTGACCTGTACCCGATCGATAACCCCGTCAACAACGCCCTGGGGAACCTGGAAGGCCGGCTCTTGAGCTTCATCCGTAACGCAGACGGCAGCAAGGACCCTGCACGCCGTGCCCTGGAGTTTGCGCTCATCAGGAGGGAAAGAAGGGGCCTTCTTGAGGATGAAACCATAGCGTACGAACGTGAGTGCGAATTACTCGACGGTCTGCCCTTTTATGTTTCCACGGTCGTGCTGGACTACCTTGGATCAGGCCTACACGAACCATGCCCTGCCTTCCAGCGCCTTGCCAGTTTCGACTATACCGGGGTTGCACGTTCGTTGTGCTCTGCCCGGTTTTCCGCGCTGGAACAGGTCAACCACCGGGGCCTGGGGGCTCGCCGCGAGCGCTTTAAATATACCGGCATGGGCGTAGCCTTTCTCCTGGATCGTATCAACCCGAGGTGGAAAAACCGCATACTGGATCCGGGCCTCACGCTGGACTACCTCCTTGAGGAAAACCTGACCTTCGATGGCGGGTCCGGGGATGATTCCGTTATAGCAAGGGCGCAGTTTGAACTGGATTACGTTAAGAATCTTGAGGAAGAACGCCGCTGGTCCAAGTCGATGCGGGAGAAAAACCAGGCGGTCCTGCAGGAGATCCTAGCCGGTGATGGCCTGAGGCTGATCTTCGACGTCAGCCAATTGACGCTGACCATGGCCTCATTTGAGGACGAACACATCCAAATCCTAAACGACGAACTTAAACTGCATGTGGGACCCGTCTCCTTCCACTACGGCCACACAACCCTCTCCTTCAACGGCCTCCCGGTGGTTGAAGACCGAAGAAGCGGCCTCCTTCAGGTCTGCCTCCCCATTAAACGCTTTAGAGTCGAGGGTGACGGCTCGCGCCTGCCGATTATCAGACCGGCCAGATTCACCGAAGGTTTGGACCTCAATCTGGGTAAGGTTCAGGTGAAGGCACACGAAGGAACGATCCAACCTGTGGATGGCGCCATCTACATCAGGATCACGGCCTAGCATCCCGGATACGGAGGATTCCTGTGGAGCAAGAACACTATAAAGGCTTATTGATAATCTATACCGGGCCTGGCAAGGGGAAGACCACGGCGGCCCTTGGTCTGGGTCTGCGGGCCGTGGGTAACGGCCTGAAGGTCCTGATGCTGCAATTCATCAAGGGCTCCTGGCCCAGCGGTGAAAGGGAAGCGGCAGAACTCCTGCCAGGGTTCTCTATCGAAGCAATGGGGCTGGGTTTTACCTGGGACACCCGGCACACCCCTGAAGAACACCGGCAGGCCCTGCTCGGAGCATGGGAAAGGGCCAAACAGGCGATCTCCTCAGGGGATCACGATGTCGTGATACTCGACGAGTTGAACAATGCCTTCAATATAGCGAACTTCCCCATGGGGGATATTCTTACACCAGAGGCGGTCATAGACTTCCTTTCTGGTCGACCGCCGCACGTCCACGTGGTCATAACTGGGCGCAATGCCCCTCAAGAACTCCTGGACAAAGCAGACCTCGTCACAGAAATGCGGGATATCAAACACCCCTTTCACAGCGGCCGGGGGGCCGTAAAGGGCATAGATTTTTAGTGTAATATAGCTATGGATCACCCCCAAAATTAGCCGATACGGTTAATAGCTAACCAGTTCCCGGGGGTGGTTTCTCTTGGATTTTTTAAAGAACATAAGGATTGGTAAGAGGCTTACCATTTTAAGTATTTCTCTGATGACTCTGCTTGTTATAGTAGCGACGGTGGCGTCAGTGTCTTCCAGAAGCACGAGGGTGAATGTCTCAACGATGGTAGAGGATAACGCGCTGAACGAGAGCCTGTACTACCTCATCATGACCATCTGGAAGGCGAGCGATCCACCGACAGACTACCTGGCCACGGGTGACACCGACAACCGGGCGGCCTATGAGGAGGATTACCAGGCGGTAACCAAGGCGCTGGCCGAGGTGGAAAAGGCTGCGACCGTCCGCGGCGGGGAATCCCCTCTGGAAAAAATTAAGGCCGCATTAAAGGTGATGGATACCGCCAGCCGCTCGATCCTGGCCTTTGAAAACCCCGTCGGAAACACGCAGGCCCAAGATATTATGGAACAACTCGATACCGGCAGGACTGACGCCTCAGCCACAGCCATTGAGTGGAGCAAACAGGTGGATGCAGAGAACAGCAAGACTTCTGCTGCCACCATGGCTCAGACTGCCCGGACGATCTGGCTTGTTCTGATCCTCCTGGCTGTAGCCATCACCATTGGCATCGTGCTCTCCTATTTCATAACCAAGAGCATCAAACAGCCACTTGACCACCTTCTGGAGACAACCGGCGCCATCGCAGCAGGGGATTTAAGCCATACAGTTTCACTTGATACGAAGGACGAGCTGGGGCAACTCGGCAGTTCTTTCAACAAGATGGTGACTAACATCCGCGAGATCCTGAACACGTTCGGCAAGCAAATGGTCGTGGATAGCGGGTCTGTGACTTTAGCGTCACAACAGGTGGCTGCAGCCATGTCCCAGATATCCCTGGCGATACAGGAGGTAGCCAACGGCGCGGGACAGCAGTCTGAAAGCGCAGAGGAAACCTTACAGGCAATGAAAGCCTTGCAGGTTGCTATTGAACAGATTGCCGAGGGGGCAAGGGTCCAGGGCGAGAGCGCCCAGCAGGCTGCGGACATCATGCACAAAATGGCCGAGGCTGCTAACATTATGGCCAGGGGTTCACAGGAGGTAGCCGAGACCTCAAATCAGGCCCTGCAAGCGGCCCATGGTGGCGGGGAAAGCGTCCAACAGACCGTGCAGGGAATGGCCCGTATCCGCCTTACGTCCGAAGAGGCCTCGAACCGTGTGCGCGAGTTGGGCGAACAATCACAGCGCATTGGGGAAATCGTTCAGGTGATCAGTGACCTTGCGGACCAGACCAACCTGCTGGCCCTTAACGCCGCCATAGAAGCGGCACGGGCCGGTGAGCATGGAAAGGGTTTCGCTGTCGTTGCCGAGGAGGTTCGCAAACTGGCCGAACGTTCCGGCAGGGCAACCAAGGACATTGCCGACCTGATTTCAACCATTCAAAAGGGTGTTGACTCGGCCATTGAGGCCATGGCAGCGGGCATGAAAGAGGTGGAAAATGGCGACGCCCTGGCAAATAGCGCCGGTGAATCGCTGTCTCAAATCCTGGCTGCTATGGAGAGGACCAATAGCAAAATAGACGAAATCAGGGCCTCCGCGCACACCGTGGCAAAGAGCAGTGAGGAAGCCGTTGCTTCAGTGAACAGCGTGGTTGAGATCATAAGACAGAACACTGATGCCACAACCAAAATGGCGGATGCAAGTGACCGCGTGCTGGCATCGATCCAGGGGGTTGCTGCAGTTTCCCAGCAGACCGCAGCGGCCGCAGAAGAGGTGAGCGCCTCCGCTGAAGAAGTCACCCAGTCCACTGAGCTGATAAGGAATTCAGCGTCATCGCTTAACGAGACTGCCAGTAAACTGAATGCCCTGATAGGCAGTCACTCGGGGTAGAAGACAAAGGAACGAGAAAAGGGAGCCGCGTGAGGTGGCTCCCTTTTCTCTACTTGTACCTCTTGATATAAAGGATGGCCGAGAAGAGAACGGCCAGGACCGAGGCTATGGCGGCGAGAAGGGCACGATAGCGCGTGCCTTTCTTGCTGACCAGACCACCAAGTCCGAATAACGCCACGCTTATAGCACTGCTCGTACACCCGCTGCAACTGGCACAGGAACCTTTGCATACCTGCGTCAGGTGGGTGAAGGTCCCAAGACCAGCAGCGCTGGCAACCCCTACGATTCCGGCAGTAACCGTCTGACGGATGCGGTCGATCCCCCTGCCCGCCCTGCACCAAATCTCCGCGTAGTTCATGCTCCACCCCCAGCCTGCTTACTCATAACCAGTCTTCCTTCAGAGACCCCCGGGACAACCGTGGGGGCAGACGGGACGCTGACTTTACCTGCTCCGTATGACAGAGCCCCATGCGGGCAACCGACCACGCAATCCTTACAGGCTATACAGTTGTGTAGGTTAAAGACCACCCCGTTACCCCTCGACGCCTGCCACTGGCCTTCCTGAGCAGGTGACACTGTCCGCATGGGGCAGACCTTTACGCAAGTAAGACAGCTCTTACACTTGGAGGCGTCGTACCGCAGCTTGTAGGTGAAACCCAATTTCATGCCCAGGGAATGAAACAGCCCCTGTATCCCGCCCACAGGGCAGAAGAAATTGCACCAACCGCGCCCACCCTTCATGAAGAGACCTCCAACCACTAACCAGAGCAGCGTCACGATGAGGTAAGTGGACGTCATGGCCGGGACAAATCCCTCCGTAATCCCCAGAGCCATGAAGTTAAGTATCCGGAAATTACAGAAGGCACACGCTGCGCTCAAGCCCGATAGCGGCAACAGGACGTACCCCGCCAGGAACCCGTAACGAATCGCCGCCGCGTTGACCTTCCCCTGGATGTCGATCTTGAACCTGTTCGGGACAAGACGGCTCAGCCACTCGGAGAGCGCCCCTGCCGCGCATACCCAACCGCAAAAAACCGGTCCCACCAGAAAAGCAACCAACATCAGGGCCAGAACACCCAAAGAGCGCGGCTCCACTGCCGCAACCTGTTGCCAGAAGTCCGGTTTCAGGAGGTTGGCGACACCCATTCGGAGGTTCAAAGAATCGCAGAGGTTCCCGACAAGGCCCTGCCCTTGCACGCCATAAAAGGCCCTTACAAAGAGCGCGGCCGGGACATAGAACAACAACAGCCCCAGGGCATAGGAAC
>DYIG01000064.1:0-6070 GCA_020723725.1 Thermaerobacter marianensis
AAGATCTATGACATCCATGCCGCGGGACCGGGCTTCCTCCCGCTTGCGGTCGATCTCCGCAAAGAGGTAGGGTGGTACGGTTTCGATACGCTTCGCCTTCTTAACCAACTCCGGTTTCCTCCTTCAACAAATCCCGTTTAACGCGGGTCGTATACCCCGTTGAACACCTCGACCGCCGGACCGGTCATGAAGACATGTCCATCCTCGGCCCAATCGATCTCCAGGTCACCCCCGGGGAGGTGTACCACGGCGCGGCGCCCGGTCCTCCCTGTCAACGCCGCGGCTACAACGGACGCGCAGGCGCCGGTTCCACAAGCCATGGTAACACCCGAACCCCTCTCCCACACGTTCATGATGAGTTCGTCCTGGGATATGACTTGTATAAACTCCACATTGGTCCTGTTGGGGAAGGCAGGGTGTTTTTCAATCAGGGGGCCAAGCCCCTCCACATCGGCCTTGCTGGCGTCATCCACGAAGATGACGCAGTGCGGGTTCCCCATGGAGACCGCGGTGATCGTGACGGTCTGGCCGTTTACTTCAAGTGGCGCCTCGATGACCTTCTCTTCGTGCGGCCCCGTCATCGGTATCTCCCCTCGCCTGGTGCGCGGCAGACCCATGTCCACCTTGACCCTTTGCACGCGGTCTTGACCACTCCCGCCCCCAACCTCAACCTCTGGAACGATGATCCCGGCGCCGGTTTCCACCGAGAACCTGGGGCTTTTGGCGTAACCGTGTTCGTAGACGTACTTGGCGAAGCAACGGACACCGTTGCCGCACATCTCCCCTTCGCTACCGTCCGAATTAAAAATCCTCATGCGGAAATCGGCTCTTTCCGAGGGCAGGATGAGTATGAGGCCGTCGCCGCCGACCCCGGTGTGACGATCGCTAATCTCCCGGCTGAGGGCGGCCGGGTCGAACGGGAGGTCCTGGGAACCGCCCTGCAGCAAGTCTACAAACACATAATCATTGCCCAGTCCGTGCATCTTGGTAAAGCGAATCCCACTCACCGGGAAGGGACCTCCTCAAACAGAGACCGGTCCGAGTTGGCCGGGTCCCGTGAAACACACATCTACTAGTATTCAGGACGTCCTCCCCCCTGTCAATTTAATCCCTTTGGTCCGGTCGGACCGCACGAGCCGCGTCGGACCGGATGAACCGTGCCAGCCCGGACCACACGGGTCCGATGCAAGCCGCCGCCACCGCCAGCCCCCAGTCCGACATCGACAGGGGGACGGTATGCAGGAGCACCTGCAGTATCGGCAGGTGCAGGGTGGCCACCAGGGCGGCAAAGGATGTGCCCACCGCCCACAACAGAGCGCGGTTCCTGGTGATACCCGCCTCAAAGGGACCCTTCTCTTCGGACCGGCACTCGAAGGCGTAGAGCAACTGCGCCAGGGACAGCACCGCCAACGCCACCGAACGCGCGCGTTCGATGTCCTGGGTCTGGTTCAAACTCTCCAGGAAAGCCACCAGTGTGGAGAGCCCGATGATGGTCCCTCGGTTGATGATCTTCTTCCACAACCCGCGAGAGAAGACCCCCTCTTTAGGGTTCCGTGGCGGCCTGGACATGAGATCCGGGTCTGGCGGGTCGACCCCCAGGGCAATGGCCGGCAGACCGTCGGTGACCAGGTTAACGAGCAAGATGTGTATGGGCAATAGCGGCAGGGGCAAACCAGCCAGGGTGGCAACAAGCATCACCAGTATCTCCCCCGCGTTGCAGCCCAGGAGGTAGCGGGCGAATTTGCGGATGTTCTCATAAATCCCCCTGCCCTCTGAGACCGCAGAGACGATGGTGGCGAAGTTATCGTCGGCCAGGACCATGGCGGAGGCCTCCTTGGAGACCTCCGTCCCGGAGATGCCCATGGCCACCCCGATGTCGGCCGCCTTCAGCGCGGGGGCATCGTTGACCCCGTCACCGGTCATGGCCACCACATGGCCCCTCTTCTTGAGAGCACGCACAATACGTAGCTTGTGAGCGGGGGATACCCTGGCGTAAACCGGGATCCCTTCCACCCCCTGCTCCAGCCGATCATCGTCGATGGACTCCAGGTCTTCGCCCGTGACCACGCTTTTGCCCTCAGACAGAATCCCTGTCTCCCTGGCCACGGCTGACGCGGTCAGGGCGTGGTCCCCGGTGATCATCACCACCTTGATACCCGCGTTCTGGCACGTCTTCACCGCTCGGGGAACCTCCTCCCTCGGCGGGTCGATGATGCCCATGAGCCCGGTGAATACGAGGTCCCGTTCGAGTTCGCCGGGGTTCCCAGACTGGCCGTTAAAGATACGGAAACCCGTGGCCAGGACGCGCATCCCCTTGCCGGCCAGGGTCTCGTTAACCTTGAGAATCCGCTTTTTCTCCAGTTCACTGAGGTATTTTATGTTGCCTCCCTCGTCGAGCCAGGCCGTGCAGACTTGAAGCAAGTTCTCCGGCGCTCCCTTGGAGAAGACCGCCCGGACGGTTCCCGCCTGACAGTCCACGGTCATCATCCTGCGCTCGGACTCAAAGGGGATCTCGGCAACCCTCTCCCACTTGCGGGTAACCGCATTGATGTCCACCCCCCCGCGTGCGGCTGCCACCAGTAGGGCACCTTCTGTGGGATCGCCATTCACGCGCCAGGAATCACCCTTAGCCTCCAGTTGGGCGTTGTTGCAGAGGGTGGCGGTTAGCAGTGTAGCCTCGAGGGGGCAAAAGCCGGAGGGGTCCGGCACATCCTTGACACGCACCCTCTGATCCTGGCAGGTAATGTGGCCGCCCCTTTTCAGACCCTCCCCTTCCACCTGGTAGTCCCGCCCGGCAGACCAAATCGCCCGGACCGTCATCTCGTTCCTGGTCAGGGTCCCCGTCTTGTCGGAACAGATGACCGTGGCGCAACCCAGCGTCTCCACGGCAGGCAGTCGGCGGATGACCGCGTTCTTCCGCAGCATCTTCTGGACGCCCAACGCCAGGACAATCGTGACCACTGCCGGAAGCCCCTCCGGAATGGCGGCGACCGCCAGGCTCACAGCAGTGAGAAGCATGTTGTAAGGGTCTTCCCCACGCAGGAACCCCGCGAGGCCAACAAAGCCCGAGATGGCGAGGCAGACGACGAGCAGCACCCGCCCCATGTGTTCCAGGCGCTGCTGCAAGGGGGTTGACTCGTTCCCCTCCGAACTGATGAGGTCGGCGATGCCCCCCATTTCGGTGGCGCTGCCGGTTGCCACCACCACGGCGACTCCCCGGCCCCTGGTGACCACGGTTCCCTGAAAGACCATGTTCCGTCTTTCGGCAAGGGCAGTCGAAGGTGGCAGGTTTTCGGTGGATTTCGTTACCGGAACGGACTCCCCGGTTAGCGCCGACTCGTCCACCTCCAGGCTCACCGTTTCAAGGATACGCGCATCGGCCGGGACCCGGTCGCCGGCTTCCAACAGCAGCTAGTCACCCGGGACAATGGCAGAGGCCTCCACTTCGACGGTCTTCCCGTCCCGCCTAACACGCGCCTTCGGCGCCGTCAGGCATTTCAGGGCAGCCAGCGAACGCTCGGCACGGGCCTCCTGGACGAAGCCCAACACCGCGTTGAGGAAAACGATTGCCGCGATGGCAACGGCATCGGCCACCTCTCCCAGGAACATAGACAGGGCGGCCGCACCGAGCAGGACGAGGATCATAAAGTCGCTGAACTGCTCCAGGAAGGCTCGCCAGGCAGGGGTTGGCGGTCTCTCGGGGAGCTGGTTAGGCCCGAATTTCTCCAGGCGCTTGCTGACCTCAGGCTTGCTAAGGCCGCTACCGGCATCTGACCGCTGTTGTTGCACCACCTGAACGGTGTCGAGGCTGTGCCAATCTCTACGTTCAGCAGTTCCGGTTGGCCGGACGCCCTTGCGGGAAGGTGGACCCTTGCGGGAGGGCGTGCCCCGCGTGCCGGATGCCGGGTTGCCCTTGCCGGGAACCGGGCCGATCTGCCTGTTTGGCGCAACGCTTGAGCCCATCAGTAACCACCCCGTTCAACAAAGAACCCCCTCATTCCTATTCCGGAAGGGAGGAGTTAAATGCGATATTTCCACATATTGACATATACGCCCTTGCCTGGTATATTGTGGTAGAGATGAGGTTGATGAAGGTTGATGAAGGAGATTTATCAATTCAGGGGGTTGATTATATGAGCCGTTGGTTGCGCGGACAAAGGCGGGGTACCCCGTGGTACGGGGACGACATTGAAGAATGTTTCTCCCGTCTACTGGGGGAAACAGGCTGTCCGATGCCTCTCCACCAGATAAAGACTCTCCTACTCGGGGCACTGGCGGGCAGAGGGAATCTACCCATCGCCCATCCCACTGATGTTTTGTGGTATAAGACAAGCCCGGGTTTCGTTAGTGACAGGCAGGCCCGGGCGTTTCGGAACCTCTTCGCCGGGCTGCAGGAGCGGCTCGCCATTCACCGGGATGGAACATTGTACCGGCTTTCGCCCATCGCCCCGCAAAGGCAGATGGAGGATCTCGCCCGGTACATTCGCATCCGTCGGGAAGAATTGGACGGGTTCCATAAGGGTCTGGAACTCGCTGGCGCCGGACCGGAGACATTGGCCCAATCCACCCTCAAGGCCATTAAACACCTGGACCAGGCAGCCCTTCAATTGGATAAAGTTGAGGGCTTTATGGAGCGGCACCCATCCATACCAGCAGAGGATCTACGAGAGATGTTCAAGTGCCTGCGGGAATGGGAGGGGATCGTCGAGGAGTGTCTGGCGATCATCCAAAGGGAACAGCGGGCGTTACGCCGGGCGCGGCGACCGGATCTACGCATCCTGCCCGGCAGAAGCCCCGGAAAACCCCGGGTATAACCGGTTCGCTATCAGGCATCCAGCCCGGTAGGACTCCTCAGGGATAGGCCAATATCAACGACCACGGACAGTCCTTATTAGCATGTTTCCCACGCTGGCAGACCACGTGGCGACCACCCGGATATGCGACGTGCCGCCAGACTCGCACGTAAAGCGAATGGTCGAACCCTTCATGGCATACTCAAAACACATAAGTACAACCTAAGGTGATCTCGATGGTTACAAAAGTATCAACAAAGGGATGGGTTGTGATTCCACAAGAGCTTCGCGAGCGTTATGGTCTGCGTAGAGGGACATTGGTGCGCTTTGTCGATTACGGGGGTGTTTTATCAATTTTCCCCGTGCCCGAAAATCCGGTTCAAGCCGGTTTCGGAATGCTCAAGGGAAATCAGTTCACTACCCGTCTCCTTGAGGAACGCCAGAAGCAGTCGCTGACCGGCCGAAAATGACCGGGAGGCGGGATGCGCCTAATATCACCGCGGACTGACAACAAGTCGGGCTAAAGCCACCACTTTGGCGGCCTCCTCCATGGCCCTGTGGGAATCTTCCTTTGTGTAAGACTCTGTCGGGATGAAGTCCACATCGCCATAAAAAGCCAATTCCCGTTCCTTCCTAAGGCGGCGCGAGATGTGGGCGATACGATCCGCCTCAGACGAGACTTCCGGTGGGAATTTGTCACGGTATTCCACGAGCAGGCTACCGACATCATGCCATTTCGGCGGGTCTATCCCAATAGCGTGCAGCATGCCCTTGGTGGCGAGCTCCACCAACTCTTGGGCCTCACGAACGACATCAGAGTACGCCTCAGCATCGTGCAGGACATCAAGTATCAGGAGCCGCTTTTCTGCTTTTGTAAGGTAAGCACGCGCCAGAGAATCGTTGGTCACAGGTCCCAGACCTCCCCCGGCACGGCATCAGGTTTAATCACCCAGTACCAGGCCGAGCCCCTTTTGACCCGTTTTGCCCCCCAGGACTGCAGCTTCTGGCGCAGCCGGTCCAAAAGCCCCGCAAGGAAACCACTCGGGTCGTAGAGTATCCTGGCATCTTCGATCATGTCGAGGAAGAGATGACTCCCTTTCAGGGCTTCCTCTGTAGTTTTGATCACAGGCGAAAGGGTGGTGTGAATACCCCGGGCCGCCAATGAACGCAACACCGTGGACAGGGAATCCTCCACGGATAAAAAGTCATCAACCCTTTTCATACGTCCTACCGGCAGTTCGCGACAGATGATTAACAGGTCGATATCGGAATCGGGT
>DYIG01000064.1:6080-7891 GCA_020723725.1 Thermaerobacter marianensis
CCTCGTCCAACGGAACCAAAGACGGCAAGGCTCACCAGGCTCTCGCCATAGTGCTGTTGAATAGCCTGTGAGACCAAAGGGATAAGCCCCTCATATGCTTCCCTCAGAATGAGAGCACACCTCGCCCAAGTTTTCTCAATTAATTTGTTCCACCACCTAGAATACCAGAACAAAGGTACCATTTGGCGCCTAAACCAGCAGCCGCTGATCAGCCGAAAAACACCGCCGTCTCACCAGGAAAATGGCCAGGATGCAACCGATGGCCGTTGAACCGACCAACATTAACATCACCACTATCTGATACTTGACGGAAACCAGAGGGTCGGCCCCGGCAATGATCTGGCCGGTCATCATCCCTGGCAGAGACACGATGCCCACCCCCATCATCGTGTTTATGGAGGGGATCATCCCCGCCCGAACGGCCGTCCGCACAATGTCGGCGGAGGCCTCCCGGTAATCGGCGCCCAGGGAGAGGTACATCTCGATGATATCCCTCTTGTCGCGCAGATCGCCTAACAGGCGTTCCAGGGCAATGGCTATGGCATTCATGGAATTCCCCACGATCATGCCAGCCAGCGGGATAAAGTAGCTGGGTTGATACCAGGGTTCGACCCGGACGATGACAGCCGTGACCATGATAGTGACAAAGCTGGCGCTGATCAGCATGGAAAATACGGTGGGTAAGTGAAATGGGACATCCCTGTCCCTTACGCGGCCAGCCACGATCCGACCAGCGAAAAAAACCATGATGGTGAACAGGAGCAACACGAGCCAGGGGGAATTCACTCGGAAGACATACCGTAAGACATACCCCATAAGGAAAAGCTGGGATACCGTGCGGACCGTGCCCCAGAAGATGTCCCGGTGCAGATTCAGACGCAAAGCCAGGGAACTTACACCGGCCAGGAGGACGAAGGAGAGTGACAAGAGCAATCCCGGATACCCGATGTCAATAATATTCATATCAGAACCAACCGTCTCATGTGGCAACCTCCCGTAATGAACCGTTCTCCAGGATTAAAACCCGGGGTTTGGCCCTTTTGGGGTAATAATCCGTGTGGCTGACCATGACGATCACCACGCCCTCCTCAATGTGCAAAGCCTCAACCCGCTGTTCCACGACCTCCCGGGACTCGGGGTCAAGGGAGGCGGTCGGTTCGTCCAGGAGCAGGGCTTCGGGCTTGAGCAATAGCGCCCGGATCAGCGCCAGCCGCTGTTTCTGTCCCACGGAGAGATTCCGCGCGTTGCCTTCCAGGGAGACCCCGTCCAGGCGGAATCCGTGCAGGTATTCCTTCAGTGTCTCGTCATCCGGCGCCGTGGCACCCCTGGCCGACCGGAAACGAAAGGCCAGGCACAGGTTGTCACGCACCGAAGCATCGAGCATCACCGGGCTCTGTTGCAGGTAGACGATTCGCCGTCGAAGTGCCGGTGGATCATAGCTGGTGAGCAGCTGCCCCTGGAGCAGGACCTCGCCAGACTGGGGTGCCACCAGCCCGTTCAAAAGGCGTAAAAAGGTCGATTTGCCACTGCCCGAAGGGCCCTTGAGCAGGATATAATCCCCTTTTTCGATAACAAGGTCCACATCCCTGACAATCGGCTCTCCATCGAAGTAACCAAGGGTCACCTTACGTAGCGCAAACATGCTCTCCGCATCCCGTTCCATAGGGAGTCTCATTTGGCGCCAGGACTTGCCCCCAGCACGGCCCCATCCCTGGCGTCCACTAGCACCCAGCGGTCGAACCCCGTCAGCACATAAGGTTCGCGCCTGTCTTTGGGTTCGAAGATAACGGCCCAGGCGAGGGAGTTCTCGG
>DYIG01000065.1:0-3724 GCA_020723725.1 Thermaerobacter marianensis
GTTAATAACCCGCCTGTAGAGGTCATTTAAATCCGAGGTCGCAAAACGCCCGCCGTCAAGTTGGACCATTGGCCTCAGTTCCGGTGGGATTACGGGGATGACGTCCAGAATCATCCATTCGGGCCTGTTTCCGGATTTCCGAAAGGCCTCCGCAACCTCCAGCCTCCTGATAGCACGGACACGCCTCTGGCCTGAACTTACGCGAATTTCATCGCGCAGTTCGTCAACAAGCTCTTCCAGATCAATCTTGGTCAGTATCTCCTTGATAGCCTCGGCGCCCATGCCGGCACGAAAGGCGTTGCCGTACTTCTCCCTCACTTCACGGTACTCGTTCTCCGTAAGAAGCTGGCGTTCCATTAGAGCGGTTTCGCCCGGATCAATAACTATATAGGATGCGAAATACAGGACCTTCTCCAGAGCCCTTGGGGACATATCTAACAAAAGCCCCATCCTACTCGGGATGCCCTTAAAGTACCAAATATGAGAAACGGGAGCGGCCAGCTCAATGTGCCCCATTCGTTCGCGGCGGACTTTGGCCCTCGTAACCTCAACACCGCAACGATCACAGACAACGCCCTTGTACCGTACGCGTTTATACTTTCCGCAGTGACACTCCCAGTCCTTTGTGGGTCCGAAGATCTTCTCACAGAACAAGCCTTCGCGTTCCGGTTTAAGCGTGCGATAGTTAATGGTCTCCGGTTTCTTTACCTCACCGTGCGACCATTCACGTATCTTCTCGGGAGAAGCAACCGCAATCCGTAACGAATCGAAGTTGTTCAGATCAATACCGAGCCCATTAGCGGATTCGCCACCGTAAGACTCGACTCCACGCATCAAGTCTCAATCCCCTCCTGAATCGTTATAGGCACGAACCAGAAATTCATCAGGCAAAACTAGACGGGTTGCTCCTCCTCTTCCTCGTAGTCAAACCCGGCTTCTTCCTCTGGTTCCACAAACGATTCATCAGATTCAATCAGGTACTCGTCATCCTCATCTTCTTCTGGTTCACTGTCTTCATCCAGACCGTTAACAACTTCTTCTCGTTTTACGACGCCGTCGCCTAATTCGAGATCAAGGTTTTTGGCCAATTCAGTTATGTCTTCTTCTGTTTCACGGATTTCGATTTCCCGCGCATCTTCAGAGAGAATGGTTACATTAAGGCCAAGGCTCTGCATCTCTTTAATCAGAACCTTGAAAGACTCAGGAACCCCGGGTTCGGGGACATTCTCTCCTTTAATAATAGCTTCATAGGTCTTCACGCGCCCGACAACATCATCCGATTTCACGGTCAAAAGCTCTTGTAATGTGTACGCAGCACCATAGGCTTCAAGGGCCCAAACCTCCATCTCACCAAAACGCTGCCCACCAAACTGCGCTTTGCCACCTAGCGGCTGCTGCGTTACAAGCGAGTAGGGCCCGGTTGACCTGGCGTGAATCTTGTCATCAACCAGGTGGGCCAACTTAAGCATATAGACATACCCAACAGTTACCGGGTTGTCGAACGGCTGGCCCGTGCGCCCATCATAAAGCACCGTTTTCCCGTCTTCAGGGAGACCGGCTTCCTTGAGTAAGGACAGGATGTCATCCTCGGTCGCGCCGGCGAAAACAGGCGAAGCAACCCACATATTCAGTGTCTTGGCAACCCAACCAAGGTGCGCCTCCAGAACCTGACCAATGTTCATTCGGGACGGAACACCGAGCGGGTTGAGGACAATCTCAATCGGCGTCCCATCGGGCATGAAGGGCATATCCTCTTCAGGCATGATCTTGGCGATGACGCCTTTGTTGCCATGCCGTCCCGCCATCTTGTCACCGACAGAGATCTTGCGCTTTTGAGCGATGTAAACGCGGATAAGCTGGTTCACACCAGGCGACAGTTCATCCCCGTTTTCTCGTGAAAATACCTTTACGTCAACCACTATGCCGCTTTCACCATGGGGCACCCTGAGGGAGGTATCCCTTACCTCTCTGGCTTTTTCACCGAAAATCGCCCTCAGTAGACGCTCCTCTGCGGTCAATTCAGTTTCACCTTTTGGAGTAACCTTGCCTACAAGGATATCCCCGGGCCTGACCTCTGCCCCTACGCGAATAATACCCCGGTCATCAAGGTCCTTAAGGACGTCTTCCCCGACATTAGGTATGTCTCTCGTGATTTCCTCGGGACCGAGCTTCGTGTCTCGAGCCTCACATTCGTGTTCCTCAATGTGGATGGATGTAAAAACATCATCCTTAACGAGCCGTTCGTTTATAAGAATAGCGTCCTCGTAATTGTAACCGTCCCACGGCATAAAGGCCACGAGGACGTTACGACCAAGGGCCAATTCCCCCATATCGGTACACGGGCCGTCAGCGATAACATCGCCTTTCTCCAACCGATGTCCTTTGCGAACTATGACCCTTTGGTTAAAACAGGTGCCCTGGTTGGAACGTTCAAACTTCATCAATTTGTAGGAGTCGGTGGTCCCGTCATCAGCCCTCACGACCACCTCATCAGCCGTAACCCTTTCAACGTAGCCAGCCCGGGCCGCCAGGATAACAACACCAGAATCCGCAGCAACCCTGGCTTCAATACCGGTCCCCACCAGAGGCGCATTCGTGACCACAAGGGGAACGGCCTGCCTCTGCATGTTGGCACCCATGAGAGCACGGTTGGCGTCGTCATTTTCCAGGAACGGAATGAGTGCTGTGGCGACGCTGACCACCTGTTTAGGGGAAACGTCCATGTAGTCAACCTCTTCACGAGGCACCAAGGCGATTTCATGTTTATATCTCACGGTAACACGGGAGTCAACGAAGAACCCGTTTTCGTCAATAGGCTCGTTGGCCTGGGCGATTACACACTCATCTTCTTCATCAGCCGTAAGATAAACTATGTCTTCGGTAACACGGCCCTTATCCACTCGCCGGTAGGGAGTCTCGATAAAACCGTATTCATTTACACGAGCAAAGGTACTCAGAGCACCGATCAGACCGATATTCGGGCCTTCCGGGGTTTCAATCGGGCACATGCGTCCATAGTGAGAGTGGTGAACGTCCCGGACATCGAACCCGGCCCTCTCACGGGATAACCCCCCGGGTCCGAGCGCGCTCAGGCGCCGTTTGTGCGTCAGCTCTGCCAGCGGATTAGTTTGGTCCATGAACTGGGACAGCTGGCTGGAACCAAAGAACTCCTTTACGGCAGCGACAACCGGCCTGATGTTAATTAAAACCTGCGGGGTGATCATCTCCACATCCTGGATAGTCATCCTCTCCCGGATGACACGCTCCATACGGGTCAAGCCCACGCGGAACTGATTCTGCAACAGTTCGCCAACGGAGCGTAACCGGCGGTTGCCCAGATGATCTATGTCATCAGGGGAGCCAACACCCTGATGCAGGTTAAACATGTAATTAACGATGGCAACAATGTCTTCGGTTGTAAGGATTTTGGTATCAATACCCACATTCCCGTTGCCAACAACCGTAATAATGCGGTCATCGGCCGTCGTCACGCGAACATGGGTTATCCCTGCACGGGAAACTTGTTCTGCCCGGCTGCGGTCAATACGGGTTCCGGCGGGAACCAACAACTCCCCGGTGACAGGGTTCTTTATATCCTCAGCGGCAGTCATCCCGAGGATGCGGGACCTGACCGCCAGCTTTTTGTTAATCTTATAACGGCCAACATTAGCAAGGTCATACCTTTTCGGTTCAAAGAACAGTCCTTCCAGGAGGGATCTGGCCG
>DYIG01000065.1:3734-7870 GCA_020723725.1 Thermaerobacter marianensis
TCTGTTGGCGGCTCGCCGGGGCGCAACCTTTTATAAATCTCAATTAAAGCGGAACGGGCCGAATCGGTACCATCCTTATCCAGCGTTGCCCTTATGAACTCGTTGTCCCCGATGGCTTCAAGAATCTTCGCATCGCTCTCAAATCCGATTGCCCTCAGGAGAACGGTTGCGGGCAGTTTCCTGGTACGGTCCACACGAACGAAAACAATGCCGGAGGGGTCGGATTCAAACTCCAACCAAGCCCCTCTGTTAGGGATAACCGTACAGGAGAAAAGCCTGTTACCGTTAGGGTCAAAGTCTTCCCCATAATAGACGCCCGGGGACCGAACCAGCTGACTGACTACTACACGCTCCGCTCCATTAATAATGAAAGTCCCTTTGTCGGTCATCAACGGGAAGTCTCCCATGAAGACCTCCTGCTCCTTGACCTCACCACTGTCTTTATTGATGAGGCGTACCCTGACTCTGAGGGGTGCAGCGAAGGTCACGTCCCGTTCCTTACATTCCTGGACTCCCCATTTCGGTTCTCCCAGGGAATAGTCCACAAACTCCAGAACCAGATTCCCGGCAAAGTCCTGAATTGGCGAGATCTCCCCGAAGAGCTGATGCAGCCCCTCTCTGAGAAACCAGTTGTAAGAATTCCTCTGAACCTCGATAAGATTGGGTAGATCGAGAACCTCGTGAACCCGCCCAAAGTTTCTCCGTTTACGCTTAGGAACTTCTGGTGCCATGGTAGCCAACGGAAGGTCACTCCCCCTCTGGCGCCCGCGCGCAACCCGGGGCGCTTTTTACAAACGGTAAGCATTCGGGAAACAATTGGGTTGGAAAGCAACCAATTCTAAAATACCGCGAGGTAATATGTTATCAGACCTCATGCAACGTGTCAAATGCAGAGCAAAAGTTTTATAGATATTAAATGTGGCGGCACCCTCTTTGGTTGAGCGCCGCCACCGTTTTTTGTCCTATTTTACCTCTACAGTAGCGCCGACTTCACTGATTTTCGCCTTAATGGCCTCTGCTTCTTCCTTGCTGACCTTTTCCTTCACAGGCTTCGGAGCCCCATCGACCAGGTCCTTGGCTTCCTTCAGACCAAGGCCAGTAATTTCGCGGACTACCTTGATAACCTGAATCTTATTGGCGCCAGCATCCTTGAGGATAACGTCAAACTCAGTCTGCTCCTCAACAACAGGAGCCGCAGCGCCACCGCCAGCAACCGGAGCGGCTGCAACGGCAACCGGAGCGGCCGCGGATACGCCGAATTTATCCTCGAAAGACTTAACCAGTTCAGCCAATTCCAATACGGTCATACCCTCAACCAGTTCCAAAACCTGAGCTACCTTAGACATCAGAATGAACCCTCCCTTTCTCGATATGGAAACCCCATGATTCAATACAATAAACCCTAACCTGCAGCCTCGCGTTTCTCACGTACAGCGTTAAGCGCAATGGCACAACCACGCATCGGGGCTTGCAGCACGGATGCCAACCCAACCAAGGGCGCCTGCAGCGAACCAAGCACCTTTGCCAGAAGCACCTCCTTGGTCGGAAGCTCAGATAACCTCTTGACCTCCTCCAGACCTATGACCCGACCTTCCAGAACAGCAGCCTTGATCTCCATTTTTTTCTTGTCTTTAATGAAATCCGAGAGCCCCTTGGCAGGCGCCACCGGGTCATCATAACCAAAAGCGATAGCAGTGGGACCCTCCAGAAACGAGTGGAGCCCTTCAACCCCCAACTCCTTCGCGACAAGGCCGGTGATCGTGTTCTTAACTACGCGAAACTCCACCTTGGAGGCATCGAGTTTACGCCGGAGTTCAGTGATCTCCTCAACCGTTAGACCACGGTAATCTGCAAGGATGGCTACCTGGGCCCGGGATAAGCTGTCCTTAACCGCGGCGTATTCGGCCTCTTTCTGCTTTCTACTCTTCGACATAACCTCACACCCCCCCTCTGTTTCGCATAAAACAAAAGCCTTCCCCGCAATGGAGGAAGGCAAGAATAACCGAGATCTTCATCTCGCTCAGGTCTCGCTCAACCTCACCTCGGCAGGCCTTCTGGTTTAAGCCCTGTTTAAACGGGGCACCTGCTGTCTGCGGTCAGGTTTTGTATTTAGATTTTATTTATGCCTGACGTGTTCCAAAAACCTGGGTTAAACGGCAACCCTCTGCGAGTTAACCCGTATTCCCGGCCCCATCGTCGATGAAACGGTTACACCACGAATATACTGACCTTTGGCGCCCTCCGGCTTGGCGCGCATAAGCGCTTCCATCACCGCTTCGAAGTTTGCCAACAGTTTTTCAACATCAAAGGACGCCTTACCGATCGGAACGTGCACTATACCGTTCTTATCAGTCCGATATTCAACCTTACCGGCCTTAATCTCTTTAACAGCTTCCCCAACATTGAAGGTAACCGTACCAAGTTTCGGATTCGGCATCAGCCCGCGGGGGCCCAGCACCTTACCTAAGCGGCCAACCAGTCCCATCATATCAGGGGTCGCCACTGCGGCGTCAAATTCCAACCAACCACCCTGAATCTTATCTACAAGATCCTCGGCGCCCACAACATCTGCTCCAGCGTCCTGAGCCTCTTTGACTTTTTCACCCTTGGCAAAGACAACTACCCTAACAGTACGACCTGTACCGTGGGGCAGAACTACAGCTCCGCGCACCACCTGATCGGCATGCCTTGGATCAACCCCAAGACGCACCGCGATATCGATCGTTTCATCGAATTTAGCCTTGGCCGTTTCCTTAACCAGCGCCAGCGCCTCACGGGAATCGTATAGGGCATCCCGATTAACCAGCTTGGCCACGTCGCTATATCTCTTACCCAAACCAGCCACTTAATTCACCACCTCTATACCCATGCTGCGTGCCGTACCTTCGACCATGCTCGCCGCCGCTTCGACGGTGGTAGCGTTCAAATCCGGCATCTTGAGTTTGGCAATTTCCATCACCTGGGCGCGCGTAATCTTGGCGATTGTGCCTCCACCGGGCTTGCTCGCACCCTTTTCGATGCCACACGCCTTTAATATGAGGACAGATGCCGGGGGGGTCTTGGTGACAAAGCTGAAAGACCTATCGGCATATATGGTAATAACAGCGGGAATAATCAGACCAACCTGATCTTTGGTGCGCTCGTTGAATTCCTTCACAAACGCCATGATATTAACGCCATGCTGACCGAGAGCAGGCCCGACAGGCGGGGCCGGTGTAGCCTTCGCAGCCGGCAATTGCAATTTAACCTGACCAACTACCTTTTTCGCCACGGTATAGCGTCCTCCTCTACAGCTTCTCCACCTGGGTGAAGTCTAGTTCCACTGGAGTATCCCTTCCAAACATAGAAACCAGAACCCGAAGTTTTGCCTTCTCAAGATTAATTTCCTCAATTACGCCTATAAAGCCTTCGAAGGGACCTGATCTGACGCGAACACTTTCCCCCAGAGACAAATCGATTTGGGGCTTAGGCTCCTCCACCCCCATCTGGCGCAAAATCCCCTGCACCTCCGAATCCTGAAGGGGTGTAGGCTTGGAGCCGGAACCCACAAAACCAGTAACACCAGGCGTATTCCTAACCACATACCAGGAATCATCCGTCATGACCATCTCGACGAGGACATATCCGGGGAATATTTTCTTTTTAACTGTTTTTTTCTTGCCGTCCTTTATTTCCAGGTGTTCCTCCATTGGAACAAGGATGCGGAAGATTTTATCTTCCATGCCCATGGAGTCCACACGCTTCTCAAGGTTGTGTTTGACCTTGATCTCGTACCCCGCATAGGTATGTATGACGTACCATTGCTTATTTGGGACAGCTACTTCTTGTTCCATCACCCGAATACCCTCAGCCCTCTGCAAGAGGTTAGTTCGCTATGAAACTACCAAACGCAAAATGCCACCAATAATGATATCCATTAACCACAGCATTCCGGTTATCAGGATTACGGAGACGATAACCACCACCGTAAGCGAAACCGTTTCTTTTCGAGTAGGCCAGAGAACCTTTTTCAGCTCTGATCGAACTTCCCTGAAATACGATGTCACTCGGTTCAACTAACTAACGCCCCTCTACCGTTCCCACTCCCCATAGAACCCTCAAGGCATAATAAATGGCAGGCCCGGAGGGACTCGAAC
>DYIG01000066.1:0-3959 GCA_020723725.1 Thermaerobacter marianensis
TCTTTCCTAATTTTAAATCAATCATCAACTTTTACCCCCCTCGGTCCCGTGAAACTAAAGTTGCAACATTCGACTACGAAAGGAACTCCCTGGTATTGCTGAAATGGCCACCCCCCTGTGGATGGATTTACTAATCTCATGGTATTGCCAGGGGGGGTGGCCATCAATGGACCGAAAAGGTGGTTTATAAAGTAATTACTTTACTAACATATTTAACTACTCACAGGTGATTTTAGACTAGTTAACTGGGGTATTCACCCTACCTTAAGACTGTCCAGTTCCGGTGCGAAGTAGGTGACCCGGGTCTTCTTATATTCCTTGACACTGTAGAGCGGCCGGTAGTCTGTCAACCCGGTTTCCCGGCTCATCGCCTGCATTATGCTCTCGCATTCCTCGGGGCTGCGTCCGTGAATCATAGTAAAGATGTTGTAGGGCCAGTCGTGGAACGTGGGCCTGCGGTAACAATGGCTTACGGCGCGGTAGGTGGCAAACAGGGCGCCTATGTGATCCTCCTGCCCCTCGGGCACCTTCCATACCACCATGCCATTGGCCTTAAACCCTACGGAACGGTGGTGCAGTACGGCTGCTATACGCCGCAGCCTGCCCTGTTCTTGCAGCACCCTCCCTGTATTGATTATTTCGTCTTCAGTCAATCCGGATTCCCTGGCCAGGTTGGCGTAGGGCTCTGATACCAGGGGGAAATCCTTCTGCAACACCCGGATAACTGCTATCTCGTTCTCTGTCAGGGGTGGAAGCGGGGGGTTGTTCTTTTTTCGGTGGCTGGAGACGGATGAGGGGTGTTCCTTCTCTGTCAGACCCCTTTCCCCGGTGGTGTCAAAATGGGTTTTTATCTTATACATTTTGAGTGAAGGCAGCAGGAACCACCTGACAACCCCAGCCCTTTCACAAAGATTGCCTACGGAGTGTTCCATGGAGTGGTCCGGCGGCAGGGGGATGGTGAACCAGAGGTTGAATTGGTGGTTGCGCAGGTAATTATGGCTGACACCGGGGTGTTTGTTAATTACGGTTGCGGCCTCATCCGCTCTTTCCGGATCAACCTTGGCGGCCACAAGAGTAGATTGGTAGCCCAGGGACTGTGTATCGAAAATTGCGCTAAGCTGGCGGATGATCTTTGCTTCTTTCAGGCTGGTGAGCCGCTTCAGGACCTCATCCTCGCTGCTCCCTGCTTCCTCTGCTATTGCCTTGAAAGGTCGGGAAGTAAGCGGTATGTTCTCTTGCGCGCGGCTGAGCAGCCAACCATCGAGTTTATCCATTTACGTTCACACCTCCGACTGTGTTTTGGGTCTGCTTGGTTCCCCATCGTTTGAAGCGATCCCTCAAGCTCTCAACAAGTTGTTCCGGATTTCTACCCCGGGGAACCACTTGGACGGGCAGGCCGAGATCCTCTCCCGCATCGGCGGTTGCCGAGTCCAGGCAGCAGACTATCGAATCGCGCAGGGGTTGCCCATCCATGGCTGCCACGGTGTAGGCAAACGGGTAGACGGAGGCGGGACAGGTGAACACGATAGCGTCAACACGTTCTTCGTGCAGCAGGGCGGGCAGTTGCGCCAGTTCCCTGGATGGCTGAAGGAGGTAGACGATCAGTTTGTCGCCGACGAGGCCGTGCTCAATCGTGCTCCCCCAACCCTGGACAATCAGGCGCTTTTTAGGTTCGTCGCACCGTAGGAGGCTGTCGGGGTTTAAATGGTATTGCCTTAATGCCTTAGCCGTATTGGGTTGAGTGCATGCGATCTGCAGGCCGGACAGAACCCTGAGGTCTTTGCCCTTCATCGTCAGCCCCTGCACGAAGAATTCGACGGCAAGGGGATCGGTGAAAACTATTTGCTCATATTGAGCAAGCCTATCTACCACCGCCAGGACGGGCTTACAGTCCGGCACGGCAACCGGTCGGGCAACTTGGATGTCCAGGCACATGCCTCCTTGCGCCGCTATGGCGGAGGAAACCTCTGACGGATATGCCCCGATGTGGACCAGAAGAATGCGTCGACCAAACAGGGGGCGGGTCTCAAACCAGTTGAGTTGCTCCCGCAGTTTCACCACCTCACCTATGACCACGGTGGCGGGGTGCGTTATCCCAGAACGGTCGACAATTCTGGCGATTTCTGAAAGCGGTCCGGTGATGGTTTTCTGTGCACTGGTTGTGCCCCAGCCAATAACGGCCACCGGGGTTTCCGGTGGCCGTCCATTATCAATGAGCTTGCCTGCTATTGCCTCAAGGTTGCCTATTCCCATGAGGAAGACCAGCGTGTCGCTCCCTCGGGCCAAGGCCTCCCAGTCAAGTCGTGAGAACCCCTTTCCGGGGTCCTCGTGGCCGGTTATGATCGACAGCGATGAGGAACAGGATCTGTGTGTTACCGGTATCCCAGCATAAGCAGGGACGGCGATGGCCGAGGTGACCCCGGGGATAACCTCAAATGGAATCCCTTTGGCAGATAAGGCTTCTGCCTCTTCACCCCCACGGCCAAAGAGAAAAGGGTCCCCCCCTTTTAGCCGTGCCACCATCCGGCCGCGCGATGCCTGTTCGACCAGTATTCGGTTGATGTCGCCCTGGCTTACACGGTGTAACCCGGGCTGTTTGCCGACATAGATCATCTCGGCATCGGGTCTGCATTCCCGCAGGATAGCGGGGTTGCAGAGCCGGTCGTAAACGATTACCTCGCAGCGTTGTAATGCTTCTCGGGCCTTTATTGTCAGGAGTCCGGGGTCGCCCGGACCGGCGCCGATCAGGTATACATACCCTATTTCTACCCTTTTCATCCTCCCGTTTCCATTTAGACTCATGGCCACCCCTTCTTTATATAGGAATTCTTAAACTAACCGTAGTAAAAAATGCCCTTTTTGCGTATCGCTAGGTTAGGCTAGATCAATGGCTAAATTCTGGCACCCCAAATTAGTTAATAAAGATCATACTTTCAAAAATGCCTATAGGCTTATGATTGAACCGGATGGCTTTCCAAACGATGGTGGGATGGCTGCCAAACCGAGAGCGATGAAGGGAGATGGGGAATGTGCTTAATTGCACTCGCTTGCTGTGTGCCGGGATTACCATGACTGAGGCGTCTCGCTTCAAGGATCGGGTCAAGGATGTTTCCTCCGTTCCCAGGCACATGGTGAGGTACGCCAATCTCCCCGCGCCGCTTGTCGTTTGGAATATCACCAGGAGCTGCAACCTCTCCTGTCACCACTGTTACCTCGGGGCCGAACCGCTCCCCGCAGATGACGAGCTCTCATTTGGGGAGGCATCCGATCTCATTGATGATATGGCCCATCTGGGTGTGCCTATGCTGGCCCTTTCGGGTGGTGAGCCGCTCAGCAGGCCTGACGTTTTCGAGCTCAGCGAGTATGCCAACAGTCGCGGCTTGCGGACCATACTATCCACTAACGGAACCCTTATCAATTCCAGGGTTGCGGCACGCATCAAAGAGGCCGGTTTCAGTTATGTCGGTATCAGCATCGACGGCTGGGAGGAGACCCACGATGACTTCCGCGGGCAAAAGGGGTCCTTTGCCAGGGCGGTTTCAGGGGTAAGGGCCATCATGGAAGCCGGCCTTACGGTGGGTGTGCGCATAACCGTCACACAGGTTAACAGGGACGACCTGGAGAGGGTTCTGGATATGGCTGTAAAGGAGGGCGTGCCGCGGTTCTCCGTGTTCCAACTGGTTTATGCGGGCAGGGGGAAGGGTATTGTGGACTGGGATATGGAGAGGGCTGAGAGGCGGGAGCTGATCGAGTACATCATCGACCGCACCCTGGCGCTAAAGGAGATGGGGGCCAGGACGGAAATAGTCACCGCCGACAACTACGCGGACGGGGTATTTCTCTACCAGCACGTCCTCCGGACCCAGCCAGAGAGGGCGGCAGAGGTTCGCCAGCTACTCAAGCTGCAGTCGGGGTGTACCGCCGGTGACAAGCTGGTGAATATAGACTACCGGGGTGAC
>DYIG01000066.1:3969-7857 GCA_020723725.1 Thermaerobacter marianensis
ATTTGGGCTGGACTGCAGGATGAGTTCCTCCGGCAGATGCGCGATAAACCACGGTACCTGAAGGGCCGGTGTGCAACGTGTTCCTTCAATGATATTTGCGGCGGGTGCCGGGTCCGGGCTGAAATGGCCTACGGCGATCCGATGGCCGAGGACCCCGCCTGCTACCTGACGGAGGAGGAGATCCATGATCAACTGCACGAGGTTGCTGAACGCCCCTGAAGCACTGCCCGGGCCGCGTTACATGCCCGGCAAGGCGCCGATAGTCTTCTGGTTCGCCGCCGGGTACCCCGGTTGCGGGGACCACGGCGTCGGTCAAAAGCTGCCTGACGATACCCTGACCCGGGAAGAGGCGGCTGCTTTCCTGGAAGAGTTGGTGTCTCTGGGTGTGCCGATGTTAACGGTGGAGGGGGATAACCTTTCTCTGAGGGAGGACATTTTTCAGCTGGTGGAGCCCGTTGCCCGCAAGGGTCTGCGGGTTATTTTCGCCACCGGCCACCACTGGGTCGATGGCGAAGCCGTTGCCCGAATTAAGGGCGCGGGTGTTTCTTATGTCGGTATAAACCTCGATCTGCCCGGGGAGGGGGAGCGCCTCAAGGAGTGTTTCGAGTGCAGCCTCCCCTCGGTTAAGGCGCTGCAGGAATACGGGATGCCGTTTGGCATTAAAGTCAGCTTCTCCAGCTTCAACCGTGCGGATGTTGCCGCCACGCTGGCGGCGATGAAGGAAGCGGGGGTAAAAAGGGTAGCCTTCTACCAGTCCATACCCGCCGGAGCGGAATGGCGCCAGATCCAGAGAGACAGGCAGGACCTGATGGATCTCCTCCTGGAGGAGGTCGCCGCCTCAGCGGAATCGGGGACAGGTTTGGAAATAGTAACGGAAGACAATTACGCCGACGGGCCTTACACCGTGATCTGGTCGAAGCGTAACGGGAAGGGCGGGGCCGCGCAGATCCGGCGCTTGCTTGATATGCAGGGGGGGTGCGGGGCGGGAAGGAAAATCCTGGGGGTCAGCGCCTCCGGGGATGTTCACCCCTGCCCCTCCTGGTGGCACCTGGCGGTGGGTAATGTGAGGCAAACGCCCCTTGGTGACATCTGGGCAGGCGGCGGGGAGGGGCTGTTTCAGGCCCTCCGCGAACGGAAGGGCCACCTCAAGGGCCGTTGCGGGAGCTGCGGGTTTCAGGCTATCTGCGGCGGCTGCCGCGTCCGTGCCCACCGCGCCCACGGGGACCACTTTCAGGAGGACCCGGCGTGTTACGTTTACAACGAGGCGCAGCCCAGGGGCCAGGCCGTTGGGCTGTCGGGATAGGAGCGTGGCGTATGTCTCGTCCGGCAGGTCAGGGTCAGGTTCAGGCCGTCGAGGTTGAGGGGCTCACCAAGCGTTTCGGGGGGAGGCTCGCCGTGGACGGGGTGAGTTTCTCCGTCCGGTCCGGCGAGGTCTTTGGCCTGCTCGGTCCGAATGGGGCCGGCAAGACGACCATCATGCGTATCATCTCCACCCTGACCCCCCCTGATGGCGGGAGCGCCTCCATTCTCGGTTATGACGTTGTCCGGCATTCGCGTAGAGTCAGGCAAGGGATAGGCCTAGTCTTCCAGGAACCGAGCCTGGACCACAGGATGACCGCTTACGAAAACCTTTACCTCCACGGGCTCCTTTACGGCATGGGCCTCCGTGACCTGAAGGGGCGAATAGGCGAGGCGCTGGAGTTCGTGGGTCTGCAGGACCGTGCCAGGTCACTGGTGCGTACCTTTTCAGGGGGCATGAGGCGGCGTCTGGAGCTGGCCCGTGCCTTCCTGCACCGACCCGACATCCTCATTCTGGACGAACCCACCGTAGGGCTCGACCCCCAGAGCCGTCGCGCCATCTGGGATTACATCTTCCACCTCAGGGCTCGTGACAGGGTGACCGTTTTCGTCACTACCCACTACATGGATGAGGCCGAGAAGTGTGACCGCGTGGCCATTATAGACGGAGGAAGGGTTGTGGCCATGGGCTCACCCTCGGAACTCAAAACGCGGGTCCGGGCCGAGATGGCCGACCGGGGCGAAATCGTTGAGCGGGCCGAAAGGGTGGAGAGGGGTCCCTTGACCCTGGAAGACGTTTTCGTCAACATCACCGGGCGGGAGCTGCGGGATTCGGGTTCAGAACAGCAGTCCTTTGTGCGGATGAAAGGAAGAAGGTGATACGTTGACCGGCGACTTGCGTCTGGCCCTATCATACGACCTGCGCACCGTTTATGTGATGTGGCTGCGGGACGTCAAGCGGTTCCTGAGGGAGAAACCCCGCGTTCTGGCCATGGTGGCGCAACCCGTCCTCTATTTCATCATCCTGGGCTACGGGTTGGGGAACGAGTTTCGGGGTGATGAGGGGTTCTTGGTGGGGCAGGAATACATGCAGTTCCTTTTCCCGGGGGTGATCGGCATGACCATTCTTTTCGCCTCGGTCTATGCCTCGGTGGCTATCATCTGGGACAAGGAGTTTGGTTTTATGAAGGAGATTCTCGCAGCGCCGTCTTCACGCGCGTCTATCGTGTTGGGGAAGGTCCTTGGAGGCAGCAGCCTGGCCATGATCCAGGGGGCCATCCTCATACCCATGGCGACTTACTGGGACATCCACTTCACACCGGCCAGCTTGCTGAAGGTCCTGGGGTTCATGTGGCTCATAGCCGTGGCCTTCACCTCTTTCGGTTTGGTCATCGCCCCCCTGATGCAGTCCCATGAAGGCTTCCAGGTAGTGATGAGCTTCCTCATCCTGCCGCTGTTCCTGCTGAGCGGGGTCTTCTTCCCGGTCTGGACCGCGCCGGAAAGCATGAAGATAATGATGAAGGCCGACCCCCTCACCTATGCCATCGACGGTATGAGGCAGGTGCTATTCAAGGATGTCACCTGGATCGAGTATGTGGTGTCTTTCACCCTGGCCAAGGACCTGGCGGTCATCGCCGGGTTTGCCGTGGTGGTTCTCGCTGCCGCCTTTTTGGTGATGCGCCGTATGGATTAGTGAAGGTGACGCTGTAATAGGCGTATTGTCGAGCAGGTTGGCTCAGAACCTTTGACCACGCCCCGAAAAAGCGTGCTATCGCGTTAACCTAAGTCCCGCCGGCAACCAATATCCATGGCAATTTTGCTTCGCCATTAGTAGTTACCAAAACATGGCATAAAATTCAATAACCCTGTTGTTGATTTAGGACTGTTCGCTGCCGATGTGAGTTATGTGATATAACGCAAAGGGGATGGCGACGTGCTCGCTCTGGCGGCTTCAGTCGTTACATTGATAACCATGTGGCTGGTCGGCAATAAGGATGTGCGAGGGTTTTACCTTGGCCTGGCAAACCAGGCGCTTTGGCTGGCCTTCATCTATCAAACGGAGCAGTGGGGTTTCCTTATTCTAACCGTGGCGAACACCTACATTAATGTCCGGAACATCATCCTTTGGTCCAATGACCGCCGGACCAGGCCTTTGCGCTGATACCTCTTATATTCTTCTGAACGGTGAACATCCTGTATATGATTTGTATTCTTTAGATGGGGAGGGGTTGGCGGATTGCCGGAACTGCGCCGGGATAGGACGACGGGTGACTGGGTTATAGTGGCGCCCGAGAGACGTATCAGGCCACGGGGCTTGAGATGGTCCGTTTCGGCGGATCAGGTGATAGAAGGCGCTTGCCCCTTCTGCCCCGGGGGTGCGTCCGACCAGTCTCCTGAGACCCTCTTGTTCCGGGGCAGCGCCGAACCCTGGCAGGTAAGGGTTGTTAAGAACACCTTCCCGGCGGCGCCGGTTCACGAGGTGATCATTGAGCACCCGGATCACAACCGTTACCTTGCCGTGATGAATGACGCCGAGGTGGTGTTCGTCCTTCGGTCCTGGCAGGCGCGTGTCCGGGCTTTGTTGCAAGA
>DYIG01000067.1:0-3194 GCA_020723725.1 Thermaerobacter marianensis
GATAGCGCGCTTTTTCGGGGCGTGGTCAAAGGTTTGGGAATTTTTTCTCTGTAAATTGCCTTCCGAACATGGAAAAAACTCCCGAACCACCTATGGTCCCGGGGCTGTGTCCTCCGTTGAACCAGCTGCACTGCGGGATCTGACGAAAAACCTCCTTGGAACCAGCATCAATATCGATTATTCGTTATGGTTCATTACGGTCAGCACACTGTGGGAGAGCGTGGTCGAAGTTTCGCTTCTTCCGTGCCACCCAAAAATGGAACAAGCCCAATTCTTTCCGATATGAACTCCCCATTTGGCAGGGGGTTATCCCGAATGAGTAAAGAGTCCAACCTGGCATTATATGGGTCTCGCTTGGCCGATGCCTTAAAT
The DNA here is from genome assembly GCA_020723725.1 of Thermaerobacter marianensis. GTDB lineage: Bacteria > Bacillota > Sulfobacillia > DYIH01 > DYIG01 > DYIG01. The sequence goes on from DYIG01000067.1 coordinate 373, forward strand.
GTGAAGGGGTTTCGCAACATTCTTTTTTAGAGTATCGCCCGGCGTTTGCGCATTGCCGCCTCACGAATACGATTGAGGTCCTCGTCCGAAATGGCCCGCTCAAAGCGGCGGAAACCGGCCACCTTGAATCCGTGTTTGCGGCCCAGTTTAGCTATCTCCTCCACCTGCTGAACCGTTATATCGCGTCCTAGGGTGAAAGCCTCAAAACGCCTTTCTAGCGTGAGAATCATGGTCTCAGCCATGCACGCCTCGGCGGTATGAGGGGGAAAGCCGAAGTTAAGCCCGAAATCGACCGGTCCGGGGACCCTGATCACGCCGCCATCTATCACCAAGACATCGTCACGCTTGGCATATACCTCAGAGGAAATATTACGCGGCCTGGCCACATCGCACACCACTGACCCGGGCTTAAGGTCCTCCGGCTCGACAATTACGTCGGTGGCAGAACTGACCGCTATGACAATATCGCCTTCCCTCACTGCCATCCTGGGATCGCTGGAGATACGGACATCGGCGCCGCGGCGACGCACTGATTCGGCCACAAATTGCAACCGGCTCATGTCCCGCGCCACCAGTGTTACCGAAGGAACGCTGCGCGCGATCACCTGGGCACAGGCGCTGCCGATGGCTCCCGTGGCCCCGATGATACAGGCGTTGGCCCTTTTGAGGTTTATATCCATTGCCTGGGCGCCCAGGATGGCGCCTTCAACAGCAGTGGCAGCAGTATAGCTATTCCCCGTGGTAACGGGTATGTTGAGACCTTGATTGACGGAGACGCCCCTGTCTCCAACGATCTTGGTAAATGCTCCCAGACCGAGGATCTGCGCTCCAAGCCTTTCGGCGAGTTCCCCGGCGCGAATCAACTTGGCCAGCACCTTGGGCCATGGGGTGTTAAGAAGCACGCGCGGGGTCATGGGTAGACCTATGAACCAACCCTCGGCGGTTGCCCCCGTGATGGACTCGATCCCCCTTATGGTGGAAACCTTGAAAGGCGGCACCTTGGCAAAGGCGCTTTCGAGCACTGGATCAGGCACAACCTTCAACCAAGGGAATTTCCTGTGGAAGTCACTAATCCTCACAGGGTGCAATAGGAAGGCAAACCGGCCCATGCTTCAAACCCCCTACTTAAACGCATCACGCACCCCTACATTATGGTGTGAAATGCGGTATGACGCCAGAGGGAAACATGTCACCTGGCGCCGAATTTTACGTCGAATTCTCGCTGAACCGTACAAACCCCGGTCCACTCAAAAACAGGGTGACGCTCCCGATATATATTGATATAAATTGTCTCCAGATTTCTGGGATCGAGAAACCAGGGATCCCAATAATGACGAGGAAAGAACATGAAAAAAACAAATAGAAAAACGTTTTACCATAACCGTTTCAAAATAGTCGAGCCAAGGGACTTTAATGGTCCAAAACGTAATAATGTCATCTACCTGAGCAAGATCAAAAACAATGCCCCGGGATCCAAGGTCGCTCGCTTGGGAGCCTGCTTCCTGGCACTGTATGCCTTAATCATGGTTGCATACATCACGTATGCAACCACCCACGCCTGGGGGTTGATATAAAAGTGGCTTTCATCAGGTTTTTTTATAAAGAACAGTCTCAGCATGCCCTTGTCCAACAGACAGAGGCTTTATGCCGGTACGTTTCCGATCTCCTGGAGGAAAACCGTTACCTGCAGCAAACCGTTAGCCAGACTTGGGTTACTCCCCTGTCTTGCCCACACCCGCACCCCGATCCATCCCGACAGAACTCTTCTGGATTTGCTCCAGGTGGTTTTGGAATTTAGGCTTGAAATCGTGTCCCAGTTGCCCCCCCAGGAAACCGGTACGGACAAGCAGCAAGGAAGCCAGTACGGCACCCGCGAGGTAAGCCGTCAGGCTAAGACCCCTTAGCTGCTCCCTATGGGTTCCCCTCCAGAGCAGAAGGGCCAGGAAAACACCGGTAGCATAAATGGAAAACACCGTATGAACCTCAAGTGTGCGCATGGCGAGGTCAGCAAACTCGGGGAGGACCCCTTTCCCCCCGGTGCTCTTCACCACTTCTCGAAGCAGATTAATCCGGTCGATTTCCATAGCGCGGGCGGCAACAAAACCGGTAACGATAGCAAGCAGTCCGCCAATAGCGCCTGCCAAAAGGCTGTAATAGCCGGCCTGTTGCAAATCGGACCTGCGGCGAATAAACCCTACGGCATCCAGAATAACGCTGAAAAATAATAGCGCGATCGGAAAGTGAACGATCATAGCATGAATCGGTAATGACGACGCCATAAGCCTTCTTCCCTCCCCCTAACCCCTTACGGGAAGAAACTATTAAACCTTAATAAATATGCATGACAACCCAATTCCCCGAAGCGGTTCATCAGTAGTCCGAAAGACGCCGCTGTTGCAGCCAGTCCATATAAGTTGAATAGTTGACCGTATAAGCCAGGGCACACTTCGCGACCCATTGCCCCTCTTCCTGGTCTACCATTATCCATGCCGACCCTGAGCCTGCCGTCCCACTGTCTATGAACTGGAACTGGTCTTTTTTCTCCGGTTGAATCGGAATAGCCTTTTTCATAAAGAGAGAGCCCTGCTCTTGCCCTATGCGGATATTCACCCCAAATTGCTCAATAAAGGTCTCCAACATCTCTAAGGGGGACATATCCACCAGAAGAGGGTGCATATCTTCGGTTATCTTATAGGCCGCGTAAACCGTTAGCTTGTCCCCGTCATCCTTGGTTTCCACCCACAGGTAGTAGGGAACGACACCGTCCATAAACTTCCTGATAAAGAACTTGAGCCGCAACCCCTCGTACTCAAGCTCCTCTT
>DYIG01000067.1:3204-7825 GCA_020723725.1 Thermaerobacter marianensis
TCAGGCTCATTGATAACCTCTTCTACATCCGAACGCCTGATCAGGAACAGATCTGATTCCTCATCGAACTTCTCCGAAAACTCAATATTCAAATCATTCATATGGACACCCTCTTTCAAACTCAGCCACTTAATTCCCGACTATTAAATATACAGAAAGAGACGTTTACCGGCAAAAGGGTGCTATCACCCGCTGCACGGGATTCGGCTATAATGAGGGCAATCAGGGAGAAATACGGCTTTGGTGGTTAACACTAACCCTGAGGTGATCAGAGATGTCAAGGATTGTTACCTGCTCGCGCTGCGGCTTTGCAGGCGCCGTGGAAGTAAAGAAGACTGAGCGACTCCCTGACGGCAATATCATGGTGCTGAATACCCATCAATGCCCTGCTTGTGACGGTTTTGCGGGGCACAATAGTCTGTGGTTCGAAACCCCTTTCCTGCACCCCGAGGATCCGCACTACTACTACCCACCCGGCTTCGAAAACGGCTTTTTAAACGACGATGAGTTTTACGAAAACTAAGGGAAACGGTATGGTATCATTTCTCTTGTTATCTACATATTGAAAGGGGACAACGGATGAAATCGGAACGGTTCCTTCGTGCCTGTAAAAGGCAGCAAGTTGATTGCACTCCCGTCTGGCTGATGCGCCAGGCAGGCCGCTATATGGAAGAATACATGGAGATTCGCAGGAAATATGACTTCCTGACAATGTGCAAAACGCCGGAAATTGCAGCAGAAGTAACCCTTCAGCCTATCAATAAGTTGGGCGTTGACGCCGCTATCCTCTTTGCCGATATACTCCTGCCTTTGGAAGGCATGGGCATTGATCTCGAGTTTGCCAAGAACGAAGGACCCGTAATCCATAACCCCATCCGTTCCGCTGCAGACGTGGACAAGCTGCGGGTAATAGAAGCTGAAGAGGACGTGCCTTACGTTCTGGAAGCCATCCGGATCTTGAGGCGTGAGTTGAATGGAAGGGTGCCGCTTATCGGCTTTTCCGGGGCGCCGTTCACCCTGGCGAGTTACATGATTGAGGGTGGCGGTTCACGGAACTACGTCGAGTGCAAGCGCCTTATGTGGCAGGCCCCTGATGTGTGGAACCGTCTAATGGAAAAACTCACCGATGTGGTGATTGAATATCTCAGGGGGCAGATAAGGGCTGGCGCTCAGGCGGTTCAGGTGTTCGATTCCTGGGTCGGGGCTTTGGGCCCCTCCGATTACAAACGTTACGTCCTGCCCCCCTCCCGCCGCATCATGGATTCCTTGAAAAATGAGGGTGTGCCAGTTATCCACTTCGCCAACAATGCCTCCGGGATGCTGGAACTGGTTCGTGAGGCCGGCGGAGACGTGATTGGCGTGGATTGGCGAGTTGACCTCGACACGGCCTGGGAGCGCATCGGGCATGATTTCGCCATCCAGGGCAACCTGGACCCTATAACGCTCTTTGCCCCCCCTCAGGTGATCGAGGAGCGGGTCAAGGATATCCTGCAGAAGGCTGGGAACAGGCCTGGACATATCTTCAACCTCGGTCACGGGCTGCATAAAGAAACACCGGTTGATCACGTTATCGCCCTGGTTGAGGCAGTGCACAAATACAGCCATAGGCCTTCCGCTACCGGGGCAGCCAGCTAACATGCCTGCGGTCCTTTTACTGGGTTTTGGTGGCCCTGATAGCCTGGAGGCGGTTGAGCCCTTCCTGACCAGCCTTTTGGGGCGCAAACCCCCGGCTCAGGTTTTAGAAAGGGTCCAAGAAAAATACCGTCTGGTGGGCGGATCCTCACCCTTGCCCCGTATAGCCCGGGAACAGCAGCAACTCCTTTCCCGGGAACTCAAACGGAAGACAGGCAGGGATTATCAGGTCTTTGTGGGCATGCGCCACTGGCATCCCTTGATCGAAGACGCGGTAGAGGCCATTGCCAGGAGTGGTGAGAAAGACGCCCTGTGCATCAGCCTGTCGCCACTCTATGCAAGTGTCAGCACCGGTGCTTTTTTTGCAACAGCCCGTGAGGCTGCCTTGCGCCACCCTGGTCTTAACTTGCACTTTTCCCCGTCATGGCATAATCACCCGCAGTTTATAGAGGCACTGGCGGAAAGCCTCAAGACCGGTTTGAGCCGAGCAGCGTCCGATGCTCGGGACGTACCAGTGGTCTTCACCGCACACAGTCTCCCCGTCGACCACATCCAGAATGGTGACCCTTATGCGGAACAGATGAAGGACATGGTTGAGCGACTGGTAACCCAGGTGGAGCTAAATAACATCTGGTATCTGGCTTATCAGAGCAAAGGCGCCGGATCTGGTGAATGGCTCGGTCCCCTGGTGGAGGACCTTGTGATCGAACTGGGCCAGAAGGGGCACAAGACGGTTATCATCCAGCCGGTCGGGTTTGCCATCGACCACATGGAAACCCTTTATGACCTCGATATTGAACTCAAACAAACAGCGGCAGACGCTGGGGTGGAAATCATTCGGTGCTCCTGTCCCAACACCTCACCCCGCTTCATGGACATGCTAGGCAGCCTGGTTCTTGACCATTTCGAAAGGGGTGCATCCGGCAACCGGCCATGAAAAAGATAGCCATCATCGGTGGCGGCATAGCGGGCCTGGCCGCTGCACACCGTCTTCAGAAAGAGATAGAGAGCGGATCTGGCCACATCGACTACGTCCTCATTGAGGGCGACAAGCGCCTCGGCGGGAAGATCCTTACCGAAAAGGTGGGGGAATACCTCATTGAGGGCGGGCCGGACTGCTTCCTGTCTGAAAAACCTGAGGTATTGACCATCAGTAAAGAGTTGGGGCTTGAAAGCGCCCTCATGGGCACCAACGATGCCAACAAGGGCACCTTTGTCCTGTCCGGGGGGAAGCTGCACCGGCTCCCAGAGGGGCTTGTGTTAATGGTGCCCGCGAAGATCACCCCTTTCCTGATGAGCGGGTTGATATCCTGGCCCGGCAAGATGCGCATGCTCATGGACCTTTTTATACCACGCAGACAGACCGATGGGGACGAGACCCTGGCCAGCTTCGTTACGCGGCGTCTTGGCCGTGAAGCCCTTGATAAGATCGCCGAACCGCTGGTAGCGGGCATACACGCCGGGGACCCTGAGACAATGAGCTTAATGGCCAGTTTTCCCAGGTTCCTGGACATGGAGGCAAAACACGGCAGCCTGCTCAAAGCGATGCTCTCGGCAAGGAAGAAGCGCCCCCCAGCCCCCAGCGCGCCCAACGCCGCTCAAGGGTTCAAACGGACCTACTTCATGACCTTCAAGGACGGGCTGGGACAGCTTGTGGAAGCCATCGAGAGGCGCCTGGACAAAAGCCGTTTGCTTACCAGCCATACGGTCACAGGCATTGCCAAAAACAGTAACGGTAACGGTGGCTTTGTCATTCGCCTCCGCAATGCAGAACCGATAATGGCGGATGCGGTGGTGCTCGCCATCCCGGCCCACGCGGCCAAGCCGATTATCAAAGGGCTTTCCCCCGCCCTTGCGGACCTTGTCGGCCAGATTGGCTTCACATCCACCGCCACTGTTTCCCTGGCATACAAGCGTGAACAAGTCCCGCACCGTCTGGAAGGGTTCGGTTTCGTCATACCGTCCGTTGAGAAGCGGCGCATCATGGCCGTGACCTACAGCTCAATCAAGTGGGACCACCGGGCGCCTGACGGCCATGTATTATTGCGAATATTCGTTGGCGGCCTCCATAACCAGAACCTGGTAGAAGGCGGCGGGGACCTTATCGCGGTGGCAAGGGATGAGGTCAAACAGATCCTGGGCATAACAGCAGAACCATCCCTGGCCAAAGCCTACCGTTGGAACCGGGGCATGCCCCAGTACACCCTCGGGCACCTCGAGCGCATTAAGATGATAGACCGCGAGTTGCACCAGATACCGGGACTGCACCTCGCCGGGGGCTCCTACCGCGGGGTCGGATTGCCTGATTGCATCAGATCCGGAGTCACGGCCGTTCAAACCATACTCCAACAACAGGGCGTAAGGAGTGAAGGTCTTGGAGCTTGAACAGGGTCAGCTCTGGCAGTATATAGCGGGCACAGCCGGGGCCTTCCTGGCGCTCATTTTAGCCTATACGAGCGGGCTCAAGATCATGCGAATAGCCCGTGTGCAGGACCTGCAGGCCTCATACGGCAAGCGCATGCCGGAGCAATTGCAGTGGCATATGGTCCTCGGCCTTGCCACCGGGGCGCTATTCCTGGTTGTCGAGCTCAGCATCATGAGCTGGGGCGCCGGTGGATGGACTTCGCCCGCAGCGCTGGGAGCCACGGCGCTTGTGGGCATCTCCGGTCTCGCCAGGACATTCATGGGCGGCAGCGGGCGGCTGCACATGATTTCAGCGCTCGTAGCCCTGCCCGTCTATCTCGCCCGGTTGGCCGCTTTCGTTCTCGTCCTTGCCCGCTAGGGACGCTATAGCCCCCGCTCCGTTCTGAGCACGCCCGTAATCATCCGCCAGCCGAACAACATCGCCCATCTCTGCGGAGGAGACCTCCAGAAAGGTGATCCTTGTCTCAGCGGTCACGCGATGCACGGTCCCCGGCTGTATGGTATGCTTCAATCCCGCCCTCACAGGGTGCGTCACGCCGTTCAGATTGATCGAGCCGGTGCCCTC
>DYIG01000068.1:0-5406 GCA_020723725.1 Thermaerobacter marianensis
CCGTTTCGGAGACCGGGTTGCCTGCCCGCTTTGTATTGCGGGGGGACTGGAGCGGTTGTCGGAACACCCCCTGGCGGGGGCTGTGGTTGCGGCGGCGGAGGCTTCAGGACACCCTTGCCCGTCCCCGAAGGTTGAGGGCTTTCGCGCCCTTCCTGGCAGGGGGGCGACAGGGGAGATCGACGGGAAGCAGTATTATATAGGGAACCCGCGCCTGTTCCAGGAGATGGACGTCGACCTGAGCCCTGCCGAGGGTTCCATAACCCGGTTCCAGGAGGATGGCCGCACCGCAATCCTGCTGGGGACCAGAGAGCAGGTCGACGCCGCTTTTGCCCTGGAGGACACCCTCCGGAGGGATGCCGTCGCGCCCATAGGCGAGCTCCGGCAGCTGGGTGTAGACCACGTCATCATCCTGACGGGAGACAATGCCCCGGCGGCTCAGTCAGTGGCCCGCGCTGCGGGGATCACCGAGGTCCGCGCGGGGCTGCTCCCCGACGAAAAAGTGAAAGCGATTGAACGGTTGGTTGACGAGTATGGGTCTGTGGCCATGGTTGGCGATGGGGTTAATGACGCCCCGGCCCTCTCAGCGGCGACTGTTGGCATTGCCATGGGTGCCGCAGGTTCTGATGCCGCCCTGGAGGCGGCGGATATTGTCTTTATGGGTGATGACCTCTCCAGGCTGCCCCTGTTGGTTAGGATCAGCCGGGCAACCATGAATGTCATCAGGCAGAACATCGCTTTCTCGCTTTTGATCAAAGCCGTTGCGGTGGCCGCCGTGTTTCCGGGGTGGTTGACCCTGTGGCTGGCCATCATGGCGGACATGGGGGCAACTGTGCTCGTAACACTCAACGCCATGCGGCTGATCGGTTTCAGGTTACGACCGAATAGCCGGGGCGTCACGGGGCATGATAAACTCCGGTGATTCGAAAATGCGTGACAAGGTTTTGAATATCATCCACCGCGGTGTGGAAGCGGCAAACAGGTTTAGGCTTGCCGCCAATCAAACGCCCGATCCGGCGGCGCGTGAGGCCCTGACAGCGGCTGCGGCTACCTTGGAAAGCGGTTTGCGGGACTGTTATACCGTCGCCAAAATCATGGAGATGGAAGGGCATGATTATCTGAGTTATCAGGTCCCTCACTACATCCCCGCAGATGCGCAGCGGGGTTGGCCGACACACCCCGGGATCGGGGATCCTAAACACTGAAAGGGGCGGGGGAGTGCACATGCGCACCCAAATTTCCAACACAATAGCCGATTGCCATCAACTTGCTCATGAGTTGCGTTGGTTATTCAATCAGACAGGCCACCCCGTGATCCGGGATCTCATAAGCAGCAGCATTCACCGGATAGACCTGAGCGCTCGGCAGTGTCAGTACGCGCTCGAGCGTGTACAAGACAACCCCCCGCGTTCATATGGCAGTCCTCAGCGTTGGGAGACAACGTTCTTCCGCGAATGGATGTAGCGATCAGCCATTAACGCCGCCACAGCCCCGTCCGATGCAGCCGTGACGATCTGCTTAACGGGAGGCCTGCGACAGTCCCCGGCCGCGAAGACCCCCTCAACCGGTGTGGCCATGTGGTGGTCGACCGTCACGTAACCTTCATCATCCACCGGCACCAGCCCCATAAGGAAGTCTGTTCCCGGCTTCCCGCCGGAAAGATACATGAAAACGCCGTTTGCCGGTATCGTATGTTTCCCATCAGGCCCGGACACGTCAACGCCCTCGACTGATGCATTCCCGGTGATCCTCTCCGCCTTCGTCTTCCAGTAGACCTTGAGGTTTTGAGGGAAGCTTGGTGTGCCGTCAACGCCAAGGAGTCGCGCCCCCGGCACTATCAGGTGGACGGTGCTGGCGAAGCGTGTCAGGAACTCAGCTTCATGCAGGGCCTCCTCGCTGTCGCCTATTACGGCCACCTCTTTATCACGGTAAAAAGCCGCGTCGCAAGTGGCGCAGTAGCTGACCCCTCGGCCCGTAAATTCCCCCTCGCCGGGTATTTTACGGGAAGTGCCCCTGGCCCCCACCGCAATTACAATGGAGCGGCTGCGGTAGGTCGCCTTGTTGGTATAGACCTCTTTCTCCGGCCCCCCGGGTTGAACGCCCTGCACCACGGCCTGAACGAACGCGGTCCCGAACGATGCAGCCTGCCGGTGCATGGCAGCCAGGAGCTCCTTGCCGGGCACCTCGCCCTCCACTCCTGGGTAATTGGCGATCTTGTCGGAAATCGCCAGGGCCCCGGAGCCCGGTGATTTATCTATCACAAGGGTGGACATTCTGGCCCTGGCGGCGTAAAGCGCGGCGGAAGCCCCCGCAGGGCCGCCCCCAATGATGATTATGTCCCATAATTTGCTATGATCGGCTTCCTCAAGGAAGGTAATACCGCTGTATTGCTTGGCCTCGGATGACATGTTTGAGAATACCCCTCCCTTTTGCAAAAAGCATAGCATATCTCCCGCATGAGTGTTAGATTTTGAACAGTGAGGGAGGGGTATTGTGAACCTTCATCCCGCAGTAGGGGGGGTTATAGCGAAGCTGGCCGCCGCCGGGCACCAGGCCTATGTGGTTGGGGGGTGCGTAAGGGACCTCCTTACAGGCAGGGAGCCTAAAGACTGGGACGTGGCGACTTCCGCGCGCCCCGATCAGGTCTCTGGACTCTTCCCTGGGGCCATACCTACAGGAGTACGATACGGGACCCTGTTGGTGAGGGACCGTGGGGTTCCTATCGAAATCACCACCTTTCGCACGGAAGGGGTATACCTGGACCGAAGGCACCCTTCCGATGTCCGGTTCGTTTCGGATATCAAGCTTGACCTTGCCCGAAGGGATTTTACCTGTAATGCCATAGCCATGAACCTCGAGGGGGAAGTCATCGACCCCTTTGACGGGCGAGGTGACATAGCAAGGGGGCTCATCAGGGCTGTTGGGGAACCTGCCAGACGGTTCCATGAGGATGCCCTGAGGATGATGAGGGCAATCCGTTTCGCCTGCCAGTTGGGTTGGACCATAGAGGACCAGACCTTTAAAGCTATAAAGGAATGTGCCCGCCTCATCTCCGAGATAAGCATGGAGAGGGTGGGTGAGGAGTTGGTCAAGATGCTTATGGCCCAGCCTCGCCAGGGTTCGGTCCTCCTTCAGGAGTCGGGGCTCCTGGCGGTTATATTCCCCGAATTGCAGGCCTGCATAGGGGTCGAGCAGAACCGCTTCCACCGCTACGATGTCTGGATGCACACCCTGGAGACCCTTTCCCGCGTCAAGGGGGATATCCGCGTCCGTTTGGCCGCCCTCTTTCACGATGTGGGCAAACCGGTCGTGCTCACCGTTGGCGAGGACGGGAGGAGGCGTTTTTACGGACACGACAAGGTTGGCGCTGAAATGACGGCGACCATGATGAAACGGCTGCGGTTCGGCAACGACCTGACCACCGCTGTCGTCCGGCTGGTTAGGAATCACATGAGGCTCCACCACCTGATTGATTCTACTCACGCTGCCAAGCTCAGGCTGATCCGGGATGTCGGCCGGGACCTGGTCCCCTTGCTTGTGGACCTGGCCAGGGCTGATGTCCTCGCGAAGGGGGATTTGCAAGAGGTCCCGCCCAAACAGGAGGGGGTCTATCGGGAGTTGGTGGCCCTGGCATCGGATGAATCCAGCCCGATCGATCTCCGGCGGCTGGCCATTGACGGGCGAGACGTTATGGAGGAGCTCAAGCTCCCCCCGGGCCCTCAGGTGGGTCGAATTTTGGAAAGACTCCTTGACAAGGTGATGGAAACCCCGGAGCTCAATAACCGTCAGGACTTGCTGGCTCTGCTGCGGGGACCGGCAGGAGATACGGGTGGTCATGACTAAAAGATTGGTAGAAGCGTGTTGGAGGGGATGTCTATGAGCACTCAGGTGATGGTCAAAGGGCTGCCTTTGCTCGGGCCAGCTGATGTAGAGAAATTGACTGATAGGTGGCCTGACAAAGCAGGTTTGGTTCTCCTGACAGCGGACGGCCTTGCCAATCCCGAGGGGGTCGGAGAGGCACTCCGGGCAGTCGTAGCCAGATACCCGGACAACCTCTGGTCGGGCGTCCTTGATATTGCCATGTTCCCCACCATGACCACGGAATACGCTAAACGTTCAGGCGCAGACGCGCGTGAATTCGAGCAATGGCTGCCTCTGATCGGGATAGTGAGGGGAAAGGACCTCCTGTTTACGCTCTCGCTCGGTCCGGTTTTCTTCCGCGGCCGCCCGCGGCTACGCCACTTGACCCAGGTTATGGGCGCCTTTGCCTACAAATTCGGTGTGGCTTATGTCCCCAAACCCAAAACAGACGGCGACGATTCTGGCAAGCCGGTTATCAACCGTGAGAAATCCTTTAAGGTCAGTGTTAAGAGGAAAGGCAAGCCCTATGATTTAAGCCTGTATGAGGGAGAAAACCTCCTTGACGGAGCCCTGGAGCGCGGGGTCGAACTGGAGTACAGCTGCAAACAGGGCAAGTGTGATAGCTGCACGGTGAGGGTCGTCAAGGGTGGAGAGAACCTGACCGAGCCAACCCAGGGGGAAAAGAACGTGCTGGGCGAGCTTCTGGAACAGGGCAAAAGGCTCTCCTGCCAGGCGTACGTCAAGGGTCCTGTGGAGATAGAGCAATAGGGGAGCGCCAGATCATAAACGCCAGGATACTCTTGCTGTCAGAAATGGTTCCGTCGCAGATCATCTTTTCCACCTCTCCCGGCGTCTTGAGGAGGACCTCGATGTCCTCGCCCTCGTCAAAGTCTGTTTCCCCCGGGCTCAGGCCGGTGGCTTCGAAGAGGGTAATCTCTTCATCGGAGTAACCGATGGCAGGGTAGAAGCTGCAGAGGCGGCGGAGGTGCCGGGCACGGAAGCCTGTCTCTTCGGCCAGCTCGCGAAGGGCAGCCCCCTCAAGCGGTTCGCCCCTGTTGGCCGCCCCGGCCGGAACCTCAACCGTTATCCGGTCGACAGGCGCCCGATACTGTTTAACCAGGACGATCCGCCCGTCGTCTGTCACGGGTAGGACCGCAACAACAGGGGGGAATTCGACCCACTCCATCGTCATTTGCCGCCCTCGCACTTCGACCTGCCGGGATTTGATTCGGAAGTAGGACATCACACAACCACCTTTAAGGATTATAACGTATTCTATGATACCTGAAGGGGGCTCGAGGCAAGGTGCTTGCCACTCGCATAACCGAAATGTTTGGTATCCGCATGCCCGTAATCCAAGGCGGGCTGGCTCACTTGGCGGATGCGCGTTTGGCCGCAGCCGTCTCAAACGCCGGTGGCCTGGGGCAGGTCACTGCAGCCAATTTCCCGACCGTGGGGGAACTCAAGGGGGAGCTGAGGGGGCTAAAGGGGCTTACGGAACTGCCGGTTGCCCTCAATGTCCCGATAGGTCACTGGCCCTGGGAGGAG
>DYIG01000068.1:5416-6234 GCA_020723725.1 Thermaerobacter marianensis
CTGATCGCCGGGCTGGAGGAGGGCGTGGTTCAGGCCGTGACGGTTTCAGGGGGTAATCCGGAGAGGGCCTTCCGCCTTGCGGAAGGGGCAAGGGGTCCGGCCGGTGCCGTACGACGCCTGACGCTGGTGGCCGGGGTTAGGCAGGCTGTCAAAGCCGAGGCGCTGGGGGCGGATGCGGTCATTGCGGTGGGCCAGGAGGCCGGCGGGCATATAGGGCGGGACGATATCGGGACCTTCGTATTGGTCCGGGCCGTAACACAGGCGGTGAAGGTCCCTGTGGTGGCCGCTGGAGGGTTTGCCGACGGCTATGGGCTTGTGGCCGCCCTGGCTCTGGGGGCCGAGGGTATCCTGATGGGAACGAGGTTTGTGGCCACAGCCGAATGCAGGGCTCACAGGAACTACAAGGAAGCCATTCTTAGATGCGGAACGGATGGCACGACCGTTGTTGAGCGAAACACGGGCCGACCGGGGAGGGCGCTCACCAGCTCCGCCATCTCCCGGATCAACGAGGTTGGGGCAAACGTCAAGGCGGCCCTGGAAGGCGACCTGGAAAATGGCTTTGTCTGGGCGGGCCAGTCCGCAGGGCTCATCCACGATGTGCCCTCGGTAAAGGAACTCTTCACCCGGTTTGAACGGGAGGTTGCCGAAGCCCTTGGCCGCCTCAGCGGAACCAGACCACCCGTTCGGAAAGGGGGTTCCTTCCCGGACCCTCAGGGTTCTGGGCAGGCCGGCCCAAGGCCACAACCATAACGATGAATTCCTCGTCCCTCAGACCGGCTAAAGAGGCTATTTCGCGCTCCGCCAGTATGGTGGGGCCC
>DYIG01000068.1:6244-7593 GCA_020723725.1 Thermaerobacter marianensis
CGTCATGGCGCAAGCCCCGTATCCAAGGGCGTGTGCTGCCAGAAGGAGGTTCTGCCCCGCCAGGGAAACGCTTTTTATTGATTCCTCCTTGTTTATATCCTCAACGTGTTCCTCAGAGAAAATGGGTTTGAATATCTCCTCGGTGAAACGAGAGCGGTACGGTTCACCCGCTAGTATGATCACGGCGGGGGCGCCGGCGAAGGCTACGGCGTACCGGCCGAACACCTTCAGCTTCCTGGCGGCATCGGCCTGACCTTCGATCCGGGCCTTCTCCTGCAGGCGTTCGATTTCCCGCCAGCAGATGTGTTCCATTTCCTTTATCTTGTCCTGGTTGGTTATCACGATGAAGCGCCATGGCTGCTGGTTGGTGTCGCTGGGCGCCCAACGGGCGCACTCGAGCATTTCCATAATGTCCTCTTCGGGGATCGGCTCAGGCTGGAACCTTCTCACACTGCGACGGCCCGTTATGACTTCCTTTAAAACCTGGTACGATTTGTTGGTCAAGGAGTTGCTCCCCTTTGCTATGTGGTTTCTACACCTCCGGGGTGTTGTTTTTAAAGATTCCGCTTAAAAAGGACAATTTCCTTCATAATAGTTGCATGCTTGGTTGGCGGAGAAACCTCTATGTGCTGACGTCGGCAGGGTTTATGATCATGTCCAGCTTCTCCATGGTTCTGCCTTTCCTGCCGCAATATCTAAGGGAGATGGGTGTCCGAGACCATCTGGAGACATGGTCCGGTATGGTGCTCGGCGCCAGCTTCCTGGCCGGCGCCGTGGTGTCGCCGGTTTGGGGGGCGCTGGGAGACCGCTATGGCCAAAAGGCCATGGTTATACGTTCAGGCGCCAGTATCGCAGTGGTCAATCTCCTTATGTCGTTTGCGGGCACCCCATATCACCTCCTGGCCCTCAGGGTGATGAGCGGGCTCCTGGGCGGGTTTCTGCCGGCCGGTAATGCCCTGGCGGCCTCAATGGTCCCTGCCGAAGAAATAGCCTATGCCCTGGGCCTTATACAGATTTCAGCGGCGGCTGGGTCCGTTTTCGGACCCGTCCTGGGCGGCGCGCTCGCAGACTCTATCGGGATACGGCTGACCTTTGTGGCGGCTTTCTTTATTGTCTCCCTGGCAACCCTGTTGGTGGCTCTCTTTGTCAGGGAGGGTCAAATGAAAGGGAAGATAGAGAACGCCTGCCCTTCCCCGGGGGGGTCCGTTTTCCAAACCCTACGCTCCATGCTGCGTCACAAGGGAACCAGGCGGATCCTCCTGGTCATACTGCTCGGCCAATTGACGGCCATGTCCGTTCAGCCGGTGATGTCTCTGGTGATAGAAGGGATGGCCGCAAAATCCATTTCG
>DYIG01000069.1 GCA_020723725.1 Thermaerobacter marianensis
GGCAATCGCTCTGGCCTTCTCAATCGCGTTCCTGAACCTCATCCGGCTGAGCAGACTATTGCCATAGGCCGCCATTCCATCGGCAACCAGCACTAGAACCCTCTCCGGGGAGTGAAGCAGGGCAACCCTGCCTGGCTCGACCCATTCCACCTTCTGGCCTGCCCCCAACCCGGCAATTACCCCCTGGAAACGAGAGCGTCCCTCCGCAACCTGCCGCTGGCCAATCTCCCTGGCAGCAAAGAGCCCCGCACCTGCGAGGGACCAAAAACCCAGCATGCGAAGGGCTGGCACACCATACTCTTCACCCAGCCGTAAAAAGGCGCCGCTCAAGAGAGCCAGCGCCCCGAAGCCCAACATGGATTTCATACCCATCAGTCTTATTTAAGACCCATGAGGTATTTCACGAGCGCGTCAGCCTCTTCATCAGTCATCTGAGGAACCGCCATAAAGGTCGGCGGACTGGGCGCCGGTGTACGGCTGGTATCCACCTCAGGCCCGTAGTTGCTCCAGAACACCGGCATCCTGTTCTTCACCTTGCTCGGGTTGGTGATCCACTCCTTCAAGAAGGCTTCATCCAAACCCCATGCGCCAACAAAACTGAGGTCTGCGGCTGCCGCACTCCCCCTGCTGCCGGACCTGTGGCAATTAACACAACCCTTGCTGACGAACAATTCCTGGCCGCGTTTATTCTCCGCTGCGCTCAACCCCGGGGCATCCCTGAACGTCAGTTTGGACTGGTCGATGCCCCTTTCGATCTCACTTACCTTGCCAAAGACCTTGGTCCATTCCCCTAACATGATGAAGTTCACAAGGTCTTTGACATGCATCTCATTGAGGGGGCCACCCTGGCTGCGGGCGAACGCGGGCATTGCTGTATGCGAGGCCCACCTGTTCCCCGAAACCTTGGTCCATGAGGGCACCCCTGTACCCGGGCGCCCGTTGGTTATCGTGTTTTCCAGAAAGGCAGCCGTTGACTGGTTATCGGCAGGGTTCCCCCGATACTCCGGCCTGTTGAGCGGCGCCCCCACACACCCCTCGCCGAGCGGGCCGTGGCAAGAGGAACAGTTCCGCGCATAAAGCTCCAGACCGCGTTCAATCGACTCCGTCATCTGGCGCTCCTCGGCCATGGCCATGCGGGAGTTCTCCATGGCGCCGTAAAGGCCCAGAATAATTATCATGATTACAGCCAGCACCAGAACAACTATATGGTGTCTTCTGAAGTCCACCAACAGCCCCCCTGCCCGGACAGAAACTAATCGTCCAAAGATCTCTCAATGAGCACCATTGAAATAAACACAAATGCCACAACAGCTAAAACGACCACGAGCTCCATCGGCTCGGATACTTCACGTCCCGTTATCGCCAAATTAACTCACCCCTGACGCCAAATACCCTCTATCAGGCCTTTGTAACCTGGTCCGGCTCGTAGTTAAGGCGCTGTATTATCTTGCCAGTGTCTACCACCACGTTGTCTCCCACTATTTCAACCGCCATCATGTCCATGGACCTTGGTGTCGGACCGGCGAGCTTCTGTCCGGTCATGTCGAAAATGGAAGCGTGGCAGGGACAATGGAAGTGTCCCGGGTTTTCCGGCGGCGACCAGGGAACAGTGCAGCCCAGGTGCGGGCACTTCCAGTACAGGGCCAGGAAGCCCTCCTTCTGGCGCACGAGGTAGAACTTGCCCTCAGCGACCTTGGTGACCGAACCAACCTTGAAATCAGAAACCTTACCGGCGACGACCTTGCCACCGAAACCCGTCACCTTCCGCGGCCAGAAGGATGCCAGACCCGCTCCGGCAAACCCCAGGGACATGACGCCGACAGAACCCCACATAAGGGAGCGGAGCATTTCACGACGGGAGATGCCTTCGCTTTCTCCGTTGCCTGTCAATCCCTTGATCTCATCTGCCATAACTTCCCCTACCCCTTACCAGGATTTCTCTCATTACCCTGTTGGGCAACTCCCTTACTGTAGCGGTTCCTCGGGATGGCCGACCTCCCAGGGCCACATAAGCGCCATGCTATGCCCCCTGAAGGCGCTGCCAACTATAGTCAACACGACGAAGGAGGCAAAGAAGAAGCTGTACAGGGCAACCATTATCTCTCGCATATCGGCCTTCCACACACGCTTAACGATAGCAACCAGGAGGCTCGGGATTAGCAGTATAAACCCGATGGGCATGATCACTTCAGCCAAGAAAGCCGCAATTTGTGAACCCAAAGCCGGTGTTAATAGGAATTTGAGCAGCGGCCCAAGGCCATGGGAACCCTCAGGCATGCCCAGCACGTTCAAGTACTCATCTATGAGAATGAGAGCTATCTCCCAAACGGCTGTATAGATGAAAGAGAATATGGCAATGGCCTTGCCGTTGGCGGTGCTGAAATAGACGCCTATCCCCGAGCGGGACCTGTCGAAGTAAGGCATGCTGGCCAATCCAACCAGGACGCCGGCAGGGAGCAAGACCCCCGCCAGTGCGGGATGCATATGTAACAGCAATTCCTGGAGCCCGAGAAAGTACCATGGCGCCTTGGCCGGGTTTGGCGTAACCTCAGGGTTGGCTAAATTCCTTAACGGGGCGTTTATAAAAATAGACAGGATGCTGAACCCAACCAGGTATAACAGCATTCCGATCATTTCTATACGAACGAGGTAGGGCCAGGTAAAAACCTTTTCCGTTTCCTGTTTGACCTCAACTCCTACACCGGGCAAAACCTTTCCTTCCCCCTCCCTGACCATATAACTCCCCTCCCGTTTAGAGGCCCGGTAAAAAAGGCCCATCTGTCACCACGCCTTTAGTGTGCCAGCGTTTAAGCCATGCCGTTTATTCTTTAACATCCCCGGATTCGCCGGGTGAGGAAATGCCTCCATCTTTACGGATGCGCCAGAAGTGAACAGCCATCGCCAGAATTGCCGTAAGAGGCAACGCAATAACGTGAAGCGTGTACCACCTTATCAGAGTGGACTGGCCGACCTCATAACCACCCAACAGGGCAAACCTCACGTATTTGCCCACATACTCAGCCGGCGGCACCGCCCCTGCCATGTTTGAACCCACGGTGATGGCCCAGAACGCCAGCTGGTCCCAGGGCAGGAGGTAACCCGTAAAGCTTAGCAGGAAGGTGATAAGCAACAGGAAAACACCTATCACCCAGTTGAACTCTCGCGGCGGCTTGTACGACCCTGTGTAAAACACCCTGGTCATATGCAGGAAAACGAGAAGAACCATGCCATGCGCCGTCCAACGGTGCATGTTCCTGAGGAACATACCGTAAGTTACATTGGTTTCCAATCCCTTGATGGAGAAATAGGCCTGGGGGATCGACGGTATGTAATAAAACATCAGCAGGACACCGGTTATGGTCAGAATCAAAAACATCAAAACCGAACTTCCACCCAGGCCCCATGTATATGTAAACTTCACCGCACTCTTGGGGACTTTTACAGGGTGCAGGTGCAATAGCACGCTGTTGAGTATTACCTGTACCCTGCTCCTTGGAGTGTCCGGATAATCATTCCGGTATATGGATTTAAAAAAATTAGTAGCTTTAATCTTTGCCCAAATCCCGTCCACTGGCTACCCCCCTCGGGCAAACCTGCTAGCAATTATAACTAACAGTAGTAACTAATCTCAAGTGTAGATATAAATGACTAGTATTTAATATTTAATGCCTGTTTCCATTTATCAATGAAAGGGCTTCTGCGCGAGTCGCCTCAGATGTAGCCAGAACGCCCCTGACGGCTGATGTAACCGTTACCGCCCCAGGCTTGCGAACACCACGCATAGTCATACACAGGTGTTCAGCCTCCACAACAACCATCGCGCCCAGCGGCTTAAGCCGTTCCATCAAAGCATCCGCTATTTGAGCGGTAAGGCGTTCCTGTAACTGGGGTCGACGGGCTGTTGCCTCGACAAGCCGGGCGAGTTTAGAGAGGCCTGTTATCCTGCCGTTCCTCGGTATGTAAACCACGTGTGCTTGACCGGTAAAGGGAAGCAGGTGATGTTCACAGACTGAAAAAAATGGTATGTCTCTTAACAGTACGATCTCCTCGTGTTCGGTCTGGAAGAATACGTCCAACTCATCTCCAGGGTCCGTACCCACATTGGCGAAGATCTCCTCATATGCGTCGGCAACCCGTTCGGGTGTCCCCTGCAGTCCCGGCCTTGTTAGATCCTCGCCTATCGCTTCGAGAATCATCCTCACAGCCAAGGCTATCTTCGCCTTATCCAACAAGCCACACCCCTGAAGCCACCGCCCCGTCTTCACGCATGAGTAAAGTTTAAGAATGTTGCGAAGAATAGTCAACGAATTAAAGATATTCCACAAAAGGAGATGTCCCATGCGTAAAACCGTGGGTATCAAGAGACCAATTGCAGTGCTAATCCTGGCAAGCCTTCTTGTTGGAATGGCAACGTTTCTGGCTCACGAAAACCGCGCCTTCGGACAGGAGAGGAGGACGCTTTGGTGGGGGCGATCAGGATCGGATGTCCGTCTGGTTCAAAGCACCCTTTCCAACTGGGGCTATTATAAAGGAAAAATCGATGGCTACTACGCCTATAGTACAGTTGCGGCGGTTCGCCGCTTCCAGAGGGATGCCGGACTCTTCCCTGATGGTGTTGTTGGACGAAAGACATGGGAAGCCCTTGGTTTCCCTGTGATTGCCCGTGCCCAAACCGCATTTAGACCGGTTACCCGCAATGACGAACTCAGCCTGCTGGCCAGGGTTATAACCGGTGAAGCCCAGGGAGAGCCCTATGAGGGCCAGGTTGCAGTAGGCGCTGTAATACTGAACCGGGTAAGACATCCATCCTTCCCCAAAACACTGGCAGGGGTAATCTACGAGCCATGGGCCTTTGAAAGCGTGGCCAATGGTTTAATATGGACCAGGCCCATTTCCCCCACAGCCTGGCGGGCAGCGCAAGACGCCCTTAACGGCTGGGACCCGACTTTCGGCAGTGTCTTCTTCTGGAATCCATCCAAGCCGGTAAGCGGGTGGATCTGGACAAGAAAGATCATAACTCGGTTAGGCAATCACGTCTTCGCACGCTAGGAGGCAAGGGTGTTATGAAATCAAGAATGAGATGGTTTGGCCTTATAGGAGTGGCCTTGGTACTGGGAGTCCTGACCTGGGGGGGGTATCAAGGAAGGCTATCGGCAGGGTACCGTAACGCCCTCGAAGCCCAATATCAAAGGGATTTCTACGACCTGATTAACAGGGTCGAGCAGGCGCAGGTGACTCTCGGTAAATCGGTTGTCTCCGGATCAGCTGCTCACAACGCCTCAAACCTGGCTGAAGTCTGGTTTCAAGCCAGCTCGGCTTCAGACACCGTGGCACACCTCCCGCTTAAGGGGGTAAACATGGCGGCCACCAGGAAGTTCCTCACCCAGGTGGGGGATTATGCTCGCACGCTCTCCCTCAAAACGGCTCGAGGGGATAATCTCTCCAAAAAAGAAACCCAGCAATTGAGTGAGTTTGAGGCTGAAATGGCGAAACTGGCCAGGGATCTCCACTCCCTGGAGAATCGCCTGGGCATAGGTGAATTCCGTTGGGCCAGCGTGATCGGCACCCCGGGCATGATTTCCAGCATCCGCACCCGTACGGTTCAAGAAGACGGGCCCGGGAACCTGAGGGTCTTCGGGGACATAAATCAGAGGTTGCAACAACTGCCCAACCTTATTTACGACGGACCGTTCTCGGACCACATCGAGGAGATCAAGCCGCGGGGGCTTACCGGTTCGATGGTTAACCAGAACCAGGCGGCGGAGATCGCCCGCCGCTTTGTAAACACCCAGC
This sequence comes from Thermaerobacter marianensis, assembly GCA_020723725.1. Lineage (GTDB taxonomy): Bacteria > Bacillota > Sulfobacillia > DYIH01 > DYIG01 > DYIG01. The sequence goes on from DYIG01000069.1 coordinate 5,794, forward strand.
AGGGCTTCGTTTACAGGGTTACGGAAAGCAGGAAACGCACTGCTGGACGCATCCCGGCCTACCCCTTTATCCTGGAATCACGCAACACCCCGGGCCGGATATTTATAAACGTATCCGAAAAGGGTGGCCACGTCATAATGATGGTCAACAGCCGACGCGTTACGTCCAGTTCAATTTCACCTGAGGCCGCCATGGATAGAGCGAGCAGATTCCTCCGCGAAAACAATTACAGTGACATGATCCCAACCTTTGCCGCGTCCTTAGACAACACCCGGGTCATAACTTTCGTAAAGCGGGAGGGTAACGTGGTTATTTACCCCGATCAGGTCAAGGTTAAGGTGGCCCTTGACAACGGGCAGATAACCGGGTTCGATGCCACGCAGTATCTGGTGGCGCATTACGACAGGGACATACCCTCACCCCAGCTATCACAACAAGAAGCCCGGGCCCGGCTGAGCCCAATGATTAAGGTTGAAAACTCCCGTCTCGCGCTCATTCCCATGGATGGCGGCAGAGAGGTCTTTGTCTACGAATTCAGGGGAACCTACAATGAGGACGTCTACTTTATTTATATCAATGCGAAAAACGGGCGCGAGGAGAACATCCTCAAGCTAATACAGACACCTAACGGTGAACTTACCATGTAGGTATATAACCCCTATGAACCCCTTCTCGATATATTTAAGTAACCTGGAAGCCAAACACTAGCATCCATCCGGGTTAATTAGATAAAATAACTGTTGAAGGGGAGACAGATCATGGGAGCAAAACGTTTGGCTATATCTGTCGAAACCCATCACCCTGGGTACGTCGAGGCGCTGGAAGAACGGCACCTCCACTATAATGTTGTGAAGTCCAACAAACGGTGGGTCTTCTTGACCGAATACCTGCCGTCTCCAGTGGCGGAAGCCACAGCGCGGTTTCTTCAGAAGAACATCCTCCCGGAGATGTTCCTTGACCATTTGGACTCAGCATACGAGGACATCTCCCATGAGGATCGGCTTGAGATCTTCCAGACAAACCTGGATTACCTTTTCGATATTACGTTTACAAAGGGGACACAGGCGCTAATCCAACCCAGCCTCGAAGAGGCCAGTGGGATCAGCATCGAGGGGTGGCTACGGTTCAGGGGTAACCACCTCTTCCGCAACCTGGTATCACAGCTCGCCCAGGAAGGGCTCCGCAGCATGCGCCTCCAACGCGCCTATTGTCAATTCAAGGATTTGAAAAAGGAATCATACGATCACCTGGTAATCGAGGGCGAGGGAGACTCCCTGGTTGTGAAGGACACCGCAGGAATCGAGCTCTTCCGTGAGTTCCTCGAGGGCTACCTTGACCCCAGGCTCAAAATCGGCCGGGAAGACCTGGCCTGCAGCCTCATCAAGGCTCTGTCGCCTTCCGTGGTCGAACTGGTCAACGTAACGCCTTCCTTTAAAAAACGTATCGAGGGAATTGCACAGGGAGACGAAGGGGTTTGAAGTTTTCGATTCACTGGTCACCCGTGTGTTCGGACGGGCGACCGAATAATGCGGCCGCTTCCTTGGCACAATGGCCTTCCAACCCCTCGGGAACGAAGATATAGAAGCGCCAGAGCGCTTCGTACTGCTCCTCCAACACGGTAAGCTCCAACGGCGGGGAATGGCCCGGGTCATTCAGGGGAACAACCTTGCCGGGCAAGCGGACACGAACACCGGCCTCTTTCATAAGCGACAGGCTTGGGCAATAAATCACCACATCCTCAAAACCAATCCCCAGGCGCTCGGCAATATACGCCTCTTTCTCCCGGCGT
>DYIG01000070.1:0-2747 GCA_020723725.1 Thermaerobacter marianensis
GATTGTGAACTCAGGGTCCAGTCCCGCTTCGGCAGGCCGTTCGCGCAGTATCCCCGAGGCGAAGGAGTGAATGGTGCTGATAGGCGCTTGATCTACGTCATCCAGCGCCAGTCTGAGCCTGTCGCGTTCCACCGGTTTAAGGTCATAACCCCAGGCAGACGCGGTGAGGGGGTCCGGGAAACCGGCGAGACACTTCTCTATACCCTCGCGGATTCTCGCTTTGAGGTCCGCAGCCGCATTCTCTGTGAAGGTGATGGCCGCCAGCTCTCCCAGCCTGGCCCGGCCAGCCCTGATTATTGAGATAATGCGTGCCACAAGAACAGAGGTCTTCCCGGTGCCCGCGCCCGCCTCGAGCATCCAGGAGTTGTCCAGGTCCCTGGCCGCCTCTACACGGGTCTGCTGGTCCACCGGTATTCGCGGATGGTTATCTAATATCAACGCGCCCATGCCACCGATGTTGCTCGTGGCTCCCATCACTTAACCCCCTTCATATCCAGGAAATCCCCGACAAGGGGGTCCCCTGCCTTCCGCTCCCAAATTACACTGACCCCATGGGAGCACGCCGGCTTCACTGCACAGTAATCGCACTTGTCTTTCCCCTGGGGATAGGGGAAGAAATGGCCCGAATGGATCCCGGAGACTATGGTTCCAATTACCGTATTGAACGCCTCTGATTGGGCTTGAAGGGCCAACCCGCTGAAACCGATCCAGGGGGGGCCAAAGGGATTGACGTTAACATAACGCGCTTCAACATTAGGGACGTCACATTCGGTCATTCGTGCTGCAGCCAATAGGTAGATGGGCAGCTGAAGAGCCTCCCCACCGCAAAGGCTATCATGCCTGTCAATACCCAACTTACCCGTCTTGTAGTCTATAACCCGAACCCGAGACCCTTCGGAACTCACATCAATGCGATCTATCTTACCCTTGAACCGGACCACATGGCCGTTTCCGAGGTCCAGTTCCAGCGCCTGGGCCTCTACACCGGCGATCGGGCCAGATGACATGCCGAAGGGGAGTTCCGTCAGGGTGTCGCCAACCCCATCTTCCCCTGCCAACTCCCTTTCCAGGAACAACTCCAGGGTTAACCGGATGTCTTCCCGGTCAACCCCCCACAGGGTTGGATGCCCGGTCAAACCCTTCTCCTCCCACTGTAAACATGCTTCCTCTATGACATCATGAAGACGGGATCGGGCCTCATCAGCGTTTAAGGCGTATAAAGGCAGCTTGCCGTCTTCACGCAACCCCCTGTAGAACTTCTCCAGGATGGTGTGAATGAGGTTTCCGCGGTCCAAAGGGGTAATCTGCAAGGCCTCTTCAGGCTCCTCCCTGGGCGCAATCCCCAGGACCTTCTCCAGGAGATACCGGAAGGGGCATTTCGCGTAGGACTCCAGTTCCGTGGCCGATACCGTTCTATCGTTCGGTTGGAGATTAACCAGATGGGGCAAGGCTTCCGGCCCAAGAACCCCGTCATAAGCGGTAAAGCTATTACTCCAGCGTGCTAAACGCAATCTGCCCCCACGGCTTAGAAAAGATCTGCTCCCTACCCATTCCCTTAGAGCAGAAGGATCCGAGGCTAAGTAGTTAAGCAGGACATCCATTTCGCAGAGGGCATCAATGCCCCGACCCGGAGGAATCGGGCTACCGGCCACCCTTTCAAAGCCAGGCATCCTCGAGAGATCGGCGTAGCCCTTTGGCTGGCCGCTCAGGGCTTCGGCCAAACGAAGCAGGAAGGAGGAAGGCAGGCGGTCGCGCCCCCCCGCTGTTTCGGCCCGCGGATAGGAAAGAACCAGCCTTTCTCGAGCCAGATGAGTCGCAAGGCTGAAAAGCAGCATCTCTTCTTCGTACCGGTGACGATTGAGAACCAGATCAGGCGCATAAGCACTCAGGGCCTCCCTTTCGCTGTCCAAAAAGAGGGGATCCTGACGGGCCTGAGCCGGGAAGGATTTTTCGACCATACCGCAGAGGAAGACCACCCTACAGGGGATACCCCGCGCTGACATGACGTCCAGCACATTGACGCCGTCCCGCTGAAACCGGCCCACCGGTCGGGCCTGGGCGAGCCTGTCTGCCACCACCGTTCGGAAACCGTCCAGGTCAACCTCGCTCTCAATCGAATCCAGGGCTTTGAGACCATCAAGGGCCTCCACAACCGCATCCCGGTCCGGTGAAGGGGTAAAGGTTTGTTCCACGAAGAGTTGGGCAGCCTCAACGTACCTGCTCCACGATGCTTCTTCAGGGAAACCATCAGCCGCGCGGAAGAGGGCGGCCATTACACGCTCCAGGCCCATTGACGCCCCGTATTTCTCCTCGGGCCTGTTTTTGAAGGCACGGCTCACTTCAACGCTACTGGGCTCGACGACCGATGAATCCAGGCTTATAGCCTCTGCACCGCCGACAATTGATCGCCATTGGTATTGCCGGTACCGCACCAGGCGTTCGACCCACTGTCCCCGGCCACGTACTATATGCGCTTCTGCCGTAACATCGTCCCACCTCGACGGGTCGATTCCCCCGATGCCCAGACGAATGGGATCCAAGGGCGCGGCATGAAGCCACTCCAGCACATCCTGGCGGGGGAATTCGCTTCCCAGGAGGTTCAAGAAAAGCAGCAGGGCACGCCCTGGCTGTGTCGTTTCCAGCCCGGGTCCGCACCTCTGGTAATAGGGTATCGCGGCCGTGTCGAAGACCTCTCGTACAAGACGGGAATACGGGTCAGGTGTACGATAGATCACCGCCATTTCGTT
>DYIG01000070.1:2757-7565 GCA_020723725.1 Thermaerobacter marianensis
TGAAGGGGACACCCTCAACAGCCAGCTTGATAATGCGGCGGGCAACCTCCCGCACCTCCTCGATTGGCGATGGCGCGGAAACAATTGTCACCGAAGCGTTTTCAGATGGCCTCCGCCCCGGAATGCCCTTTGGTTGAGCCCCCAGCAAATCCAACCATTCAACCGTTTTTCGAGCAAATCGATAGGCAGGGGTGTTACTATACGGGACAAAAGCCATCAGATCGGTAGAGGCAGCGATCGCCTCCAGGAGGCTTCTTTGCCTCCCGCTGAAATCGGCAAATCCGTATATCAGGAGAGAATCCGAGCCGCAGGCTTGTTTAAAGACCCCTGCCGCTGCTTGCTCCTCCGCCACCTGGAAGAGGTCCGCCGAATCATAGTGTTTCTCCCGGAACGCACGCCGATAGAAGCTGAATAGGCCGGATAGCTCTTGAAGCCTCCTGTTCGCCTCCGCCCCGGGATCAATAGCGGACAGGCCTTGCACAGCGGCCTCAAAACCCTCTGCGTCCAACCCGGCTTCACGTAGATCAGAGAAGGTGGCGGCCAAAGCGCGGTGAAACCCTGGACGGCGGGCTATGTCGGCAAAATATGAATCCCCATCAAGCATTCGGGCGGCACAATCCGCTAATCGGACAGCAGCCTCTGCTGGCAAGGGTTCCAACCCACGGGCGGCAAGGGTTGACTCGGCCAACCTGGAGGCCAGATCTATAAAGGTAAGGAAAAATACGTTGGCATGCCCCATGGAATCCATTGCGAGCTGCCTAGCCAGGTAGTTTCGCATGAGGTTGGACCCGACCAGTACCACCACTGGCACGAAGGGGTCCTGCTCTTTTTTAACCCGAATGGCACGGAAGAGTTCCTGTTGGAGGACCTCCCAAGAAGGGTTGGTTACGTATTCGTGGCGCCGCTTATGCGCCTCTTTCTTCAGGTAAGCCTCCAAATAAATCCCCCTCCGACTTCGTCGGACAATTATCCGCATATATACCGGCGGCCTCGGCCAGCTCCTCGGCGATCCGATTACGTAGTTCGAGCGGTTCCAGGATCTCGGCGCCAGAACCAAACTGCATCACCCACCGCAAAACCTCTCCCGGGCCCGTTACCGTAACAGCTAGCAGCAGGGATTTATCAGGGAGTTCCGTGACCTGTTGGGTTTCATGCCACTTCTTCCCCCGAATATACACTGCCGCATCCGGGCTAAACCGGATAACGACACGGTGTTCGATCTCCCCCTTCTCTATGCGCCAGGCGCCCCTGAAGTACTCATCCACAAAGGAAGATGGGACGGGGGTGAATCTTTCCTTTAATAAACGAACGTCCTCCATGCGGTCCAGGGCAAACAGCCGCTCCGTGGCGCGGAGATGGCAATGGGCAAGCAGGTACCAGACACCGTCCATGTGACGCACGTGGTAAGGGTCAACCTTGCGCTGGGTCCACTCACCCCGGCTGGCGGTGAAGTAGCTCATCTCCAACCGCCGGTGTTCTCGTATAGCCGTACTCAAGATGTCGAACACCCTGGACACCTTCTCCTGCTCCCCCCTGAGGGGCTCCACCGAAAAGGATACCGCTCGGGACAGGCCGTTCATATCTATGCTCACGTGGTCAGGAAGCAGGTGGGGGAGCTTGTCCGCTACTGACCGAACCGCTTTGTCGAGGCTCGTCCCCCCATGAGCCTGCAACAAACTCAATGACAGCACCACCGCCAACACTTCGCCCTCTGTGATCTGCAGGGAGGGTAGCGAGAATGTAGGCTCACTATAGTAGAAACCCCGCCTACGGGAATCGTACTCCAACGGGGCGCGGCATTGGTCCCGTAGGTAGTCAATGTCCCGCATGATGGTCCGCGTGGTGACCTCAAGCTCTTCTGCCAACTCCCGCGCATTAGGGTAACGACCCTGCTTGATACGGTCGTGTATGTAGACGATTCGGCCGAACTGGGGGCGGTTCATCTCCTAGATCCCCTCCTCGTTCACCATGATAATTCCAATGATATGACAATGCCTGTCATACCGCACTAATTAAATTGGATTCGTGGAGGTGGTAGATATGAAACAGTTTGTACGAGACCTCAAGCCGGGAAACCTGGTTGATTCCCTCTTCGCCGTGACCGCAAAGAAAGAAATACCCTTTCGGGACCCTGAACGGGGCAGGTATATGTCAGTAATCCTCTCAGACCGCACAGGGAGGATCCCCGGCCGCCTGTGGGACGGCAGCGAGGAGGTGTTCAGCGGGATCAGACCAAACTGTTTCGTTCGAGTTAAAGGAGCAGTGGAAGAATTCAAGGGTTCCAAGCAGATCCGGATCTCCTCTATAGAACCAGTTAGACCGGGAGCGACAAACCGTGGCGACTTCATCGGAGAATCCCCCCGAGACAGGGAAGCCCTTAAGAAGGGGCTCAAGGATTTAGTGCGTTCCATTAGAGACCCTCACATTAAACGTCTGTTGAAGGACTGGTTCTCTGAACCGGAGTTTCTGGGCGCTTACCTGAATAGCCCTGCGGCCAAGCACATCCACCACTCGTACCTTGGCGGGCTGTTGGAACACAGCCTTGAGGTCTGGCGCGTCCTGGAAACCGTAATCGGCATGCGCCCCCAGCTAGACCGTGACCTCCTCGCTGCTGGCGCCTTGTTGCACGATGTTGGCAAGATCAAGGATTACAAGTGCGGGCACACCATCGAACTGACAGACGAGGGCCAGCTGATAGGACACACCGCCCTGGGCTACGAAATGGTCATGGAGAGGATCCGCCGCTACGAAGACTTCCCCGGCAAGACCGCTTTGCATCTCGGGCACCTTATCCTGAGTCACCACGGCCAGTTGGAATACGGGGCGACGGTGCTCCCCAAGACCGTGGAGGCCTGCGCCCTGCACCACGCCGACCTGCTCAGCTCCCGTGTTCAGCCATTCCTCCAGGTCACCGAAAGGCACGATCAGGCCGAAGGTACTTGGACACCCTATGACCGTTTCGTTGGGGGCCAGGTGTATGTCGGTTTTGCCCAAAAGCCAGGAGATATAAGCCAGATGGGCCACGAGGGGGATTTCCGGACCAAGGTGGTGTCGTGACCTCATGGATTATAATGGAAGCGTGAGCCATTGCTGAAGCGGCCTATCCAGTTCCTGATCGACGGAAATGCAGGAGGTCCCTGATCTCTTCCCTTAAGTCCGCCATTCTGGCATTTATCCGTTCGAGCCATATCTCTTTACGATGTATCGCCCGCTTGATACTCTCCGCATGGTCCGCTTCTCCCGCTTCCTCAGCCTCTTTAAGCTGGCGTCCCAGGGATTCAATGTCGCTTTTAAGCTGTAATCGCTCAAGATCAAGTTCTTTGAGGTCTTTATTTAAAGCCTCAAGATGCCTCAATTGGGCTTCCCGTTGCTCCTCGCTGCGCATCCTGTCCCGTTGCGCATACCCGGCGACGATTTGATCTATCTCCTCCGAGCGTGAATCCTGGCAACCAATTACCATTAGTAGTCCAAGGATGAAGAAGCCCAAAAGGGATTTTCGCATTAACCTCAAAGATATGCCCCCAAGACGAATGTCTTGCCTGAATTATACCTTCACCTGGCCAAAGGGTTATGAATACCCGTTTACATTTTATCTATATCTCATCCCTAAATTGGCGCCGGAACGACAGAGCAACATTGACCATAGCGATTAATACCGGCACCTCCACCAGGGGGCCTATTACGGCCGCAAATGCCTGGCCGGAATCAATACCAAAAACAGCCACTGCCACCGCAATGGCTAACTCAAAGTTATTGCTGGCCGCTGTAAAGGCCAGGGTCGTCGTTTTGGAGTAGTCGGACCCCAGGCGCTTTGCAAGCCAAAAACTAATAAAGAACATCACTACAAAGTAGATGATAAGCGGGATAGCTATCCTTACCAGATCGCCTGGAAGCTGGACTATCAAACGCCCCTTCAGACTAAACATTGCCACAATGGTGAATAACAAGGCGACCAAGGTTAACGGGCTTATTCGGGGGATGAATTCGGTTTCATACCAGCGCTTGCTTCTTGCCCGAAGGAGCAACAAACGGGTAAGTATGCCCGCGATAAAAGGAATACCCAGATAAATAAAGACACTCCCGGCGATCTCTTTAATTGTGACATCCACTGTGCTCCCTTTCAGGCCGAAAACCGGAGGGAGGACACTAATGAAAAACCAGGCATAGACACTATAGAACAATACCTGAAAGATGCTATTGAAGGCGACTAGACCCGCCGCGTACTGCGTATCCCCTTTGGCTAGATCGTTCCAAACGATAACCATGGCAATACAGCGCGCCAGGCCAATCAGAATCAGCCCGACCATGTACTCCGGGTAGCTGCGGAGAAAGGTAATGGCGAGCAAGAACATCAGTATAGGCCCAATCACCCAATTCTGAACCAAGGAAAGGCCGAGGACCTTCCAGTTGCGAAACACTTCACCCAATCCTTCATAACGAACCTTGGCCAAGGGTGGATACATCATCAGGATTAGACCTATGGCGATAGGGATATTGGTCGTGCCAACCTGAAAACGCTGCATCCACGATTCCATACCGGGGAAGATATAGCCCAGTCCTACACCGAGGGCCATCGCCAGAAAGATCCATAGTGTGAGGAACCGGTCAAGAAACGACAGCCTGCTGATTACACTACTGCTCAAGTTAATCCCCCAACCACGGTTTATCCTAACCCTTGCCTTCTCGTAGCATTTGCGCGAATTCCTTAGGTAAACTGGTGGCTTCGATGGCTTGGGCAGCGGCTTCGAAGACGGATGAGACCTCGATGATCTGTGCAGTAACCCCTTGAGATATCAATTCCAGTAGGG
>DYIG01000071.1:0-2997 GCA_020723725.1 Thermaerobacter marianensis
AGGGACGAGCGACAAAGGCAACGCGGCAGATGAGCCTTTTTCACCGGGCCTTACAAGTCATATGCCGGGCTGGGTATAAGCCGAATAGTAGGCTTACCCGGCCCGGTTTAGTTTTATTCCGGGGCGCATAGACTTTGGTGAAGGGTGGTGTCACGGTGACCTCTTTGCGCCAGAGACTGGCCGGAATCCTCGAGCTCCCCAAGGATGTGGTCTTCGACCTGCCCCGCGTCACCATTATCGGCGCCCTCCAGGTGACGGTTGAAAATCACAAGGGGATTCTGCAATATTCCCCCGAGAGCGTGCTTATCGCTATGAACCGGGGGCGTATTCACCTCAAGGGAAACGATCTCGTCATAGGAGTGATCCATGAAGAAGAACTGACGGTTACCGGGGAAATCGAGTCTGTATCGATCGATCGGATAGATTAGGATGCTTTTCAGGGTAATCTTCTTTTTGTTGGGATATCTTGAAGTCCTGGTTTCCGGAAAGAGGCCCGAGCGTTTCGTCAACCTGGCGCTGGCCAACAACATATATTTTTGGAACGTGCGCTGGTCACGCGACGGACTCAGGCTCTACATGGGGCTATGGGCCTTTAGGGGTATCCGGTCCACCGCCCGGCGCGCCCGCTGCCGGGTCAGAATTGTGTCCAAAAGGGGTCTCCCGTTTCTCCTGAAACGCGCCGCCGCCCGCCGGGTGCTGGCGGCAGGCGGGGTAGCCCTGATTGCCCTGTTTTATGCCGTAACTTCATTTGTCTGGTTCATCGAGATCCACGGTCTCAAGACGGTGGAGCGCGAACGGGTGCTGCTTACATTGGGTAAATTGGGTCTGTACCCGGGGGTGTATAAGGGCAGCCTTGACCTGGATCAGATAGCCTCCCGCCTAACTGCTGAGATGAACGAGCTGGGCTGGGCGGGCATACACGCCAGGGGCACCAAGGTCATCGTCGAGGTTGCCGAGCGTTCCCTGCTCCTCCCGTCCCAGCGTCCCGACGAGGCCCCTGGGGACATAGTTGCCTCCAAGGATGGCGTGGTGGAGAGCATTCTGGTCTTAAGGGGCGAAGGCCTCGTAAGGCCGGGTGACACCGTCCGCCAGGGTCAGGTACTTATAAAGGGGCTGATGAACCCATGGATCGACGGCGAGGCTGGCTCTGGTTCTATGCCGGTACGCGCCCGGGGGGTAATTAAGGCAAGGGTTTGGTATGACTTGTACGTGGAAGTCCCTCTGCGCCAGGATAAGCCCGTTCGCACCGGCAGGTCCTGGTCACGTATGGTTGTCCGTTTAGCTGGCAAAAATATCATAATCAGGGGGTTTGGGGGAGTCCCCTTCAAGGATTATCAATTGGAAGAGTCTGTCGTTCGCCCTGAAGAATGGAGGAAAACGGTATTTCCTGTAGAATTTATTACCCAATTGTATTATGAAGTTAAAAGGCAAATAGATACGATATCCGAAGTTGAGGCAATAAAGAGGGCCGAGGCGGAGGCCAGAAGGAAAATGATGCGACGGATACCTGTATCGGCCCGGATCCATAGAGAAGATATCAGGGTAGTGCAAAGGAATTCGTCGTTCATCGGTCTGCGGATGACCGTTGAAGCCGAGGAGGATATCGGGGTTTTTGGCAGGCGCTGATACCGAAAGGCGACAAATTGATCTATCAGATAATGACCGGGCACGGGTCATCCTGGGGAAACAGGACGAGAACCTGAGGGCCATAGAGAAAGGGCTCGACGTGCGGTTATTTTTCCGCGGCGACGAACTGACGATTATCGGGGACCCCGATGCCGTCGCCAAGGCGGAAGACCTTTTCAAGCAATTATCCGCCCTGCTTGAGGGGGGATATGGGCTGTCGAGCGCCGACGTGCAGTACGCCATGTCCCTTGCCCGTGACGGCAAGGCGGACAGGCTGGCGGACATATTCAAAGACACCATCCTGGTCACTCCACGCGGCAAACCTATCAGACCCAAAACCCTGGGACAGAAACGGTATGTCGATGCCATAAGGAAACATGACATGACCTTTGGCATTGGCCCGGCCGGGACAGGGAAGACCTACCTTGCCATGGCCCTGGCCATTTCCGCCTTCAAGAATCGCCAGATCAACCGCATAGTCCTTACAAGGCCTGCGGTTGAAGCCGGTGAAAAGCTCGGTTTCCTGCCCGGTGATCTACAGGAAAAGGTCGATCCCTATCTTCGCCCTTTGTATGACGCTTTATATGACATCATCGGGGTTGAGGGGTTTGAGAAGTTTATGGGCCGGGGAATGATCGAGGTAGCGCCCCTGGCGTACATGCGTGGCCGCACGCTCGACGATTCCTTCATCATCCTGGATGAGGCTCAGAACACCACGCCCGAGCAGATGAAGATGTTCCTCACGCGTATGGGTTTTGGGTCCAAGGCTGTCATTACGGGGGATATCACCCAGATTGACCTTCCCAAGGAGACCAGCTCAGGGTTGGAAGAGGTGCGCCGGGTTCTCCATGATACTGAGGGTGTGAGTTTCGAGTACCTTACGGAGAAAGACGTTGTAAGACATCCACTCGTGCAGAAGATTATTCTGGCTTATGAGGAATACGGCCGGGGGCGGGTTAACCCGTGAAAAGGAAGCCTTTGGGCGGGGCCAAGATAGAAGATATCCGTATACGGGTAGCGCGCTGGTCGTTCGGTATTCGGGGCATTCGCTGGAGGCTTGTGGGGTGGGGCCTGATTGGGGTTCTTGTGCTTGGGTTCCTGATTTCCTCCGGGCTTTCACCCTACCGCATTAAACTCGCCGTCGGTCAGGTGGCCCCTCGTGACATCGAGTCGCCCAGGGATTTTATCGATCGCCCCACTACGGAAAGGCTTCGGCGGGAAGCATCCGAACGGGTTATGCCTTCATATGTGCGGAACCCGGAGGTGGCCGTCCAGGTCGATCAGAACGTGGCCATGCTCTTTGTTCGTTTGAGGTCCCTGAGGGACGGGATGAAGGGGTGGGACCTGCCGGTGGCGGCTACTTCCCTTCGC
>DYIG01000071.1:3007-7543 GCA_020723725.1 Thermaerobacter marianensis
CGGCATCGTCATAGACGAACCTGTTGCGGAGGGGCTCATTCAGGCCAGCGACGAGACCATAGACGCCCTCGAGAAGGACGTACGCAAGATCCTGCAAATGGAGATGGAGCGGAATATAGCCGAGGGCGACCTCCCGACCTTCCAAAAGGAAGCTATCGCGGAGGTGCGGATGCTGAATTACCCCCGGCCCCTTGCGGATTTCCTGGTAACGGTCGTGCAGGCCAATCTCAGGCCGAATTTCTTTGTTGATGAGGCCCAAACCGAGCGTCAGCGGCTGGGGGCGGTTAACTCTGTCACTCCGGCCACGATAGTTAAAGGCGAGATCATCGTCCGTAAGGGCGAACGCATTGACCGCGACGTGATGACTAGGCTCCGCGATGCCGGACTCCTGCGTGACGGGGCCGATTGGACCGGGGTTGTCGGCGCGTTCCTGATTGCCGCCCTGCTGGTGGGGCTAACCGGCGGCGCTTTCTATCTGCTCCGCCCGGCCGTATTTGCCCGTGATTCAAGTGTGATCCTCATGGGGGTTGTGGTGCTGGGGGTGGCCCTCCTGACAAGGGCGCTCTGGCCGGTTTCCCCCTATCTGGCACCCGTTGGGGCAGCCACCATGCTGCTCACCATACTGCTTGACCCGGTTGTGGCCCTTATTGCCGCCATGGCGCTCAGCCTGGTGGCCGGGTTGAGCAGCGGACACCAGCTGGAGAGCGCTTTCGTCAGCCTGATTGGCGGTCTCGCCGGCATACTGACCGTTCGGAGCGCCAGCCAGAGAAGCGACATAATGCGGGCCGGGTTTGTGGTCGGACTGGCCAATATCGCAGGGATAGTGGGACTTTACCTTGTTGTGGGCGAGGCTGGTGTGAAGGACGAACTGTTCCGCAGCCTTGTTGCCGGGGGAGCCAATGGCGTGCTGCTCGCCGGTATACTCACCATAGGTTCGCTCCCGTATTTGGAAAACGCCTTTAAAATCCTCACCACCATGAAGCTGCTCGAGCTTTCAAACCCCAACCACCCGCTCCTGCGCCGTCTGCTCCTTGAGGCGCCTGGCACTTATCACCATAGCCTGCTTGTGGCGAACCTGGCGGAGGCAGGCGCCGAGGCGGTGGGGGCAAACGCGCTCCTTGTCCGCGTAGGCGCTTATTATCACGACGTGGGGAAGGTTAAGCGGCCTTATTTCTTTGTAGAGAACCAGACAGGCGGCAGGAACCCGCATGCCCGGCTCTCCCCGCACCTGAGCGCGCTCATCGTTTTGGCTCACGTGAAGGATGGTATAGAACTGGCGCATCAATACAAGCTGCCTGAGGAAATAATCCAGTTCATCCCCGAGCACCACGGGACGAATCTGATCAGTTTCTTCTACCAGCGGGCTCTTGAGAACCAGGATACGCAGAAAACCGCTGCTGATGAAGAAAGCTTCCGCCACGGCGGCCCGCGGCCGCAATCGAAGGAAACGGCCATAGTCATGTTGGCCGATGCCTGCGAGGCAGCGGTACGGGCCCAAGCCAAGCACATGCCCGGCCGCATTCAGGCCATGGTTAGGCGTATAATCAAGGATAGATTGGATGATGGTCAGCTCGACCAGTGTGACCTCACGCTGCGCGATCTCGATACGCTCGCGGATACCTTCTCGCATATACTCTCCGGTGTGTACCACGCGAGGATTGAATACCCCGAGCCGGAATCCGACAAGGGCCTGCCGCCCGGAAAGGGTTCCACAGGCGGTCTGCTTGAAGACGGGAACGGCATGAGGTATACCGGCCTGGCACGGGCTAAAGCAGCCTCCGCCGGCCGGACGTAAGGTGGCGGTTAATTGCCTGTAATCTTTAATGTCTGCTGTGATTGGTCTGGGAATGAGGGTCTCGCTGGCGCCATGATCCGTGCCAGTGAACGCACCCTGGAGAAAGCGGGCCTGCTGTTGGCTGAGGTCAGCCTGACCCTGGTTGACGACGAAGAGATCCGGCGCCTCAACAGGGAATACCGTTCGGTCGACAAACCCACCGATGTGCTGTCCTTCCCGCTGATGGAGCCTGAGGAGGTGGAAGCCTTGAAAGCGGGTTCCGCTGGCGGTTCAGGGGGTTCAGGGGGTTCAGGGGCTTCAAGGGAGTCAGGGGATATCCTCCTGGGCGACGTGATCGTGTCCTGGCAGCGGGCCAGGGAACAGGCCGAGTCCTTTGGCCACCGGCTGGAGAGGGAGTTGGCTTTTCTTGCCGTCCACGGTACCCTTCATCTAATGGGGTATGATCATCAAACCCCCGAAGAGGAAGCCAGGATGATGGCTGAGACCGAAGAGATTCTTGAGGGGCTGGGCTTGGGGCGATGAAGAACCGCAACCTGTGGGCAAGCTTTATTGCCGCCCTTAACGGGGTCCGGCAGGCCTGGATTGAGGGGACCAACGTCCGCCTGATGGTGCTGCTGGCGTACGGTATCCTTCTGCTCGCCGCTTGGCTCGGCATCAGGGCCATAGAAGCGGCAATCCTGATGCTGGCCATTTCCTCTGTATTCGTCGCCGAAATGATCAACACCTCAATAGAAACGGTTGTCGATATGGTCACCAAGGATTACCACCCTCTGGCTCGAAAGGCCAAGGACATTGCGGCCGGCGGTGTGTTGGCGGCTTCCGTCATCTCCATCGGCATAGGGGTGGCCATTTTCCTGCCGTATATGGACCGCATTCCCGGCGCCATTATTCAACGATTTACCCGTCCTGACGCCCTTACCGTCCTTGAACTGGGAGTGGCTGCGACGCTGGCCCTGGCCTGGATCGCCTCCCTTATGTCCAGGGCCTCCTGGGTTCGTGTCAAGACGGGAGCCGGGGAGGGGCGCAGGGGTTACTGATGTCTTTCTACAAGACTGATGCTATCGTCCTCCGCAACGAATCGTTTGCCGACGCCCACAGCCTGGTAACGCTCCTGACCGCCACGCACGGCAAGCTGCGGGCTGTGGCCAAGGGGGCGCGGCGACCGGTCAGCCGTCTCGGACCGGCCCTGTTGCCGTTTAATCACTGTCGGCTCTTGCTTTGGCAGGGGCGCTCCCTTGATGGGATCAGCCAGGCGGAGGTCGTCAGCTCATTCAGCCCCCTGAGGGAAGACCTGGGCAAGATCGCCGCCGCCATGTATATCTCTGAGTTAGTCAACGAGCTCGTCCCCGAGCGTTCAGGACCCGACAGGGAGACAGCCGCCTTCTTCCGCCTTACCCTGGCCCTGCTCAATATCCTGGAATCCGGCCTGTGCCAAGATCTGGCCCTGCACTACGGTGAGCTCCACATGCT
This sequence comes from Thermaerobacter marianensis, assembly GCA_020723725.1. Lineage (GTDB taxonomy): Bacteria > Bacillota > Sulfobacillia > DYIH01 > DYIG01 > DYIG01. The sequence goes on from DYIG01000071.1 coordinate 6,273, forward strand.
TTCGCTTGCGGGGTTCAGGCCTCGATTGAACCTTTGCGGCGCATGTGGCGCCCGGTTTGCGTCCTCCGGGTCTGGGGACGCTTACTTCGCCCCGTCCGCAGGGGTCTGTTACTGCGGGAATTGTGTCGGCAGAAACGAAGGGGTTGGCGCCGGTAACTGTTTCCGGGTCAGCGGAGCGGTCATCGAGGTCGTGCAGCGGCTCCTCAGAACGCCGCCGGGCGAACTACCGCGCCTCGGCCTCGCAGATGAAACCCTCCGGCGGTTGGGGGAATTCCTGCATACCTATTCCGAGCATGTCTTGGACAGGCGGCTTAAATCCCGCCCCTTCCTGGACATACTAAACGAGAATTCGATGACCTGAAGGGGGAACCCGCACGGTGAATGATCATATAACCTTAGAAAAGATTGATATTTTACGGCAGCGGGCCGGGATCAGCTATCGCCGGGCTTATGAGGCGCTTCAGGAAACGGGCGGGGATGTGGTCCGGGCGCTGATCAGGCTGGAGGAGGAACCGAACCGCTGGACTGAACGGTTGCAGGTATCCGGCTCCGAGCTGGCGACCCGGCTCCGCGACCTGGTCCGGGAGGGCAACGTCCACCGCATCATCGTCCGCAAGGGCGAGCGGGTTGTGATGGATATCCCTGTTACCGTCGGGGCGGTGAGCGCTGTGCTCATGCCCTACCTGGTGGCCCTGGGTTTTGTCGGAGCAGTGGTGGCGCGTTACACGGTCGAGGTCGAACGCCGCAGTCCCCGCCGGTCGAAGGCAGCCGGGGTGCGAGTGCCTGTGGAGACCGAAGGGACAAAGGCCTCGGATAGGGATTTAACCGAATCTCGTGAAGTCGAACGGGTGACTCGTTAAATCTTAGCCGTCACCGCAGCCGCCGCCGAAAATCCGGTTTTCCGGAAAACTGGATTTTCACCAAATCACAACAGAATATATTCATTTAATAAGTGACACTCCCAGCCCTCTGAAGGGAAGGAAACACCCCTACGGCGTTATTGCCTAGCCGTCCTGATCCCCCCATTTCTCCCCCCAAATGCGCATCGTTTCGATAATCTCCCCCAGACTCCGGCCTTTCTCAGTTAGGCTATACTCTACCCGCGGCGGGATCGTGGGGTAGACCGTGCGGGTGACCAGCCCCTGGGATTCCAGTTCCTTGAGCCGGTGCGACAGCGTCTTAGGGCTTATCTGGCCGAGCGAACGCTTCAGTTCACCGAAGCGCTTCGTCCCCGTGAGCAGGTCCCGGAGGATCAGCGGCATCCACCGGCT
>DYIG01000072.1 GCA_020723725.1 Thermaerobacter marianensis
AGCGCTTGATGCGCTCGTCATTGCGCCGTGCACCGGCAACACTTTGGCGAGATTGGCAAACGCTATAACTGATTCCAGCGTAACCATGGCTTCAAAGGCCATGTTGCGTAATCAGAGACCGGTTGTTTTGTCCATAAGCACGAACGACGGCCTTGGGCTTAACGCAAAGAATTTGGCAACTCTGATGAACACAAAGAATGTTTATTTTGTTCCCTTCGGTCAGGATAACCCGAAGGATAAGCCAAATTCGTTGATCGCCCACCTGGACCTGGTTGTGCCAACCGTTCTTGCGGCAATGGAAGGCTATCAGTACCAGCCGGTTCTGGTTCCCTGGGGGTGACAGGGCTTTTCTACAGGAGGAGGGGTTTGGTTTGGCAGTTAGGGTTGCGGTGGTGGGGGCGGCGGGTGCGGTCGGAACGCAGGTAATCCGCCTCCTCGAGGACAGGGGTTTCCCGGTGGCGGAATTGCGTTTAATGGCTACGAAGCGTTCCGCCGGGAGCAAGGTTACGTTTAAGGGTGAGGAAATCGAAATAGAGGAAGCCTCGCTCGAAGGGCTGGCAGGGAGCCAGGTTGTCTTCTTTGCTGTCGGCACGGAGGTCAGCCGTGAGTTGGCGCCGCTGGTTGCGCGGCAGGGAGCTGTTGTTATCGACAAGAGCAATGCGTTCCGAATGGATCCCGAGGTGCCTCTGGCGGTGCCGGAGGTAAACCCGGAGGATATAAAACGGCATAAGGGGATAATCGCCAGCCCCAATTGCTCGACGATTCAGTTGGTCGTGGCCCTGAATCCTATCCGGCAGGCAGCCGGGCTTGAGCGTGTGATCGTATCAACGTACCAGGCCGTATCCGGCACCGGTATCGATGCCATAAGGGAGCTCGATATGCAGGTTCGCCAGTATTCCGGGGGCCAGCAATTGACTCGGGAGGTTTACCCGCACCAGATTGCCTTTAACTGCCTGCCGCATATCGATTCCTTTGACGCCAATGGCTATACACTGGAAGAGATGAAACTGGTCAGGGAAAGCCGCAGGATATTTGGGGATGAGAATCTGGCCATAACAGCTACCGCGGTAAGGGTGCCCGTATTCACCGGGCATTCCGAAGCGGTGGTGGTTCAGACCAAGAAGAAATTAACGGCACAGGAGGCGCGCAGGCTGCTGGCAGGAGCGCCGGGGGTGGTGGTTCAGGACGAACCGGAACATAACGTTTATCCCCTGCCGCTTAATGCTGCCGGGCGTGACGAGGTTTTTGTGGGCCGCGTTAGGGAGGACCTTGCTCTGGAAAACGGACTGTCCATGTGGGTTGTGGCGGATAACCTGAGGAAGGGCGCGGCCACAAACGCCGTGCAAATAGCGGAATTCCTCGTTAAGGAAGGTTTGTAGGGGAGTAAGCAAGGTTATAGGGAGAGTCCTAAATGAGAATAGTGGTCCAGAAGTTTGGCGGGACCTCGGTTGCAACGAGCGAAGCGCGGGATGCAGTTGTCCAGCGCGTTCTTGAGGCAAGGGCGGCGGGTTTGACACCGGTTGTTGTGGTGTCCGCCATGGGGCGTGCCGGCCAGCCGTATGCTACAGACACCCTGATAGATCTGGCCCGGTCAGTCTACCATGACACCGCTCCCAGGGAGCTGGACCTGCTTATTTCCTGTGGGGAGATAATCTCCGCTGTCCTGGTGGCCAATACATTTAAGAAGTCTGGCGTGGATAAGACCATAGTCCTCACCGGGGGTCAGGCGGGTATTATAACGGACCGGCAGTTTGGTCAGGCCAGGGTCCTTCGTGTGGAGCCAGAACATCTCAACCGGCACCTGGAACGCGGGGACCTGGTGATAGTCGCCGGTTTTCAAGGCATAACCCATGACGGGGACATAACGACACTGGGTCGCGGCGGGAGCGACACCACGGCAGCAGCCCTGGGGGTTGCCCTGCGTGCTGAAGCGGTGGAGATTTTCACTGATGTTGATGGCGTCATGACAGCGGATCCAAGGATTGTGCCGGAGGCCCGCACCCTGCGGGTGGCTTCATATGAGGAGGTCCTGCAAATGGCGAACGAGGGTGCGCGAGTCGTTCATCCACGCGCGGTTGAACTCGCCCAGCGTGCCAGCCTCCCTTTGAAGGTAAGGCACACCTTCAGCGACAACCCGGGGACGCTCATTACGCACACGTACGAGGCTGATGTGAGCGGTCCTCAGTGGAGGAACGGGAACATCGTAACCGGGGTGGCCCTGAAACCAGGGGTTACCCAGCTGGCGGTATTCCCTAATGACTCTGCGGATCGGCCAGGGTTGGATCTGCAGATTTTCAGGCCGTTGGCTGATGCGGGGATCAGCGTTGACCTCATCAATGTCTTCCCGGATCGTAAGGCCTTTGTGGTTCTTGATAATGAAGGGCTTCGGGCTAAGAGCATCCTGGAGCAGCATGGTTTCCGGGTGGAAATGAAACCCGGTTGCGCAAAGGTATCTATCGTGGGTTCGGGGATCCGCGATGTGCCCGGTGTTATGGTTAAGGTTGTGGAGGCGCTTGGTGACGCAGGGGTGGAGATACTCCAGACAGCGGACTCTCACGTCACCATCTCATGCCTTGTACGGCGGGAGGAAATGGAGAAAGCGGTACGGGCACTGCATGCAAAATTCAACCTTGCTGCGGGCAAGGCTTAAGCCGGAAACGGGAGGGAGATAGGTTGTGAAACCCTATGGCAGGGTGATACCGGCAATGGTTACCCCGTTTAATGCCGACGGGTCGGTTGACTACGGGCGGGCGCGTGATTTGGCACGACACCTGATCGATCTGGGATGCGACGGGATACTGGTTGGCGGTACCACTGCGGAATCACCGGTCCTCGATGCGGAAGAAAAGACCGCTCTTTACAGGACTGTTATTGAGGCGGTTGGCGACAAGGTCTGGGTATGGGCTGGAACGGGCACCAACAATACCGCTGACAGCATCGAAATGACCCGTCGCGCTGAAGCTGAGGGTGTCGACGGGGTGATGCTTGTCGCGCCTTACTATAACAAGCCCCCACAGGAGGGCCTCTACCAACACTTCAAGGCGATCGCGGAGACCACCCGGCTCCCTGTGATGTTATACAACGTTCCGGGACGTACGGGGAGCAACATCGCTCCTGAAACTGTGGCAAGGCTTGCTGCCATCGACAATATAGTGGCCATCAAGGAGGCTAGCGGCAGCCTGGATCAGGTTTCTCAGATCGTTGCGGCCACCCCGGATGAATTCCTGGTCTATAGCGGTGATGACAGCCTCACGCTGCCAATACTTGCGGTAGGCGGGCACGGGGTGGTAAGCGTCGCGGCCCATGTGGTTGGAGACAAGATGGCTGCGATGGTGGATGCCTTCGAAAAGGGTGATACAGCCCGTGCCCGTGAAATTCACATCAGCCTGTTGCCTATTTTCAAGGCGCTCTTTGTGACCACAAACCCCATCCCGGTCAAGGCGGCTCTAGGGTTGAGCGGATTCGACGTGGGGGGTTACAGGCTCCCTCTTGTGCCACTGTCTGAACCTGAATTGGAAACAGTGCGCAGAGCTATGCTCACAGTGGGGCTTATTAATGCTAATTAGTGCTTATTAGTGAATGACGGAGGTAATCAGACATACTTGGAAAAGGCCGAAAGGAAAAACCTTATTAATATAATTCCCCTGGGTGGAGTGGGGGAGATAGGGAAAAACATGACCGTCATTGATAGTGGCGGTGACATCATAGTGATAGATGCCGGGTTGGCTTTCCCGGAAGCGGATATGTTCGGGGTTGACATTGTGATCCCCGACATGTCGTACCTCTTTGAAAACCGGGAGAGGGTCAGGGCACTGCTCATTACCCACGGTCATGAGGACCATACAGGCGCCATACCTTACCTCCTCAGGGAGATGAGTGTGCCCATCCATGGGACGGCCCTGGCCCTTGGTCTGATCAGGGAAAAGCTAAAGGAACACAACCTTGAATTGCCCAAAAGGTCTTCGCCGTACAAGCCGGGTGATGTGCTCAACATTGGGTGTTTTAGGGTGGAGCCCTTTCGGGTTAACCACAGCATTGCAGATTCGGTAGGGCTTTTGATAGACACACCGGCCGGCAGGGTTATTCATTCAGGGGACTTCAAGTTTGACCACACCCCGGTTGACGGGGAGGTGGCGGATTTTCGGCGCCTGGCCATAGCTGGGGAGGAAGGCGTCCAGGTGCTCCTGGCCGATAGTACCAACGCGGACAGGCCGGGGTACACTCCCTCAGAGAAGACCGTCGGCGTGAAGCTTGAGGAGATCATAGCCAGCGCCCCCGGCCGGGTTATGGTTGCCACTTTTGCTTCCAACGTGCATCGCATCCAGCAGGTCGTTTCCGCGGCTTTAAAGTGGGAACGGCGTTTGGCGGTTCTGGGCCGAAGCATAGAGAACACGGTTAAGGTAGCCTGCGAGTTGGGTTACCTCGATATACCGGATAATATAATAGTTCCTATTGATGAGGTCAGGCGTTTCCCGCCGGAGAAGCTGGTGATTCTCACCACAGGGACCCAGGGTGAGCCCCTGTCAGCCCTTTCACGCATGTCAACGGGGGACCACCGTTGGGTTGAGATCATACCGGGTGATACGGTTGTTATCGCGGCCACCCCTGTGCCGGGGAACGAGTCCATGGTTTATCGGACCATAGATAACCTTACGCGCATGGGCGCCAGGGTTATCCACGGAAGGGAGTCCGGGGTTCATGTTTCCGGACACGGGGCGCAGGAGGAAATCAAGCTCATGCTGAACCTGGTCAAGCCTCGTTACCTGATACCCGTTCACGGGGAATTCCGGCACCTGAAGATGCACGCCTACCTGGCTGAGTCCATAGGAATACCACCGGAGAACGTCCTTGTTGGTGAGAACGGCACGGTTTTTGAGGTGACCAGGGAAGGTGCCTGTGTGGCGGGCAAAACAACGGCAGGCTCCGTTATGGTTGACGGCCTGGGCGTTGGGGATGTTGGCAATGTGGTGTTGCGTGACCGCCGCCAGTTGGCCCAGGATGGAATCCTCATCGCTGTAGCGGCTATCGATAAGCAGACCGGGGCAACGCTTTCGGGACCCGACATCGTATCAAGGGGATTTGTTTACATGAGGGAATCCGAGCAGCTTATTGAAGAGGCCAGGGCCCGGGTGGTTGAGGCACTGGCACGCTGTCAGGCCCGCCAGCAGACGGAATGGCCGGTGGTGAAGAATGCGGTTCGCGAGGCGCTCGCTCAGTTCCTGTGGGAGAAGACACGCCGCCGGCCCATGGTTATGCCGATTATCCTGGAGGTCAACCCCGGTCAGTAATACATACGGACTTGGAGTATAAACGGAGTATAAATAGGAGGCCCCGGTGCCGTCAGGACTAGGGCCTCCTAATAATCGGCAAGCCCTGTTGAGCACTTGGACCCACTGTGTATTAACGGGGACTGCTCCAAAAGCCAATGAATAAGGGGTTTGTTGTTGCGCGTCACACGACTCATGAATGGTGGTTAGGCGGGTGCGGCCTTCGGTGCCGCACGCGCCCTAGCGCTATTGCAGGTATAAAATGGCGAAAACCATCCGTCATAGCGTTCTGGCACCAGTGACGGATTCTATTCCACCCGGAACGGCGGCAACACTTGGCAGAAGATTCTTGCTGAAAACATGTTGGGCGGTCGTGTCCGCTTCGTGGATGCAAAGACTGGCTGGGTCACCACTGATCGACGCATCTTGGTCACTCGCGACGGCGGGCGGACATGGCGATTGGTTGCAGAGACAGCTCCCTTGGGGGAGCCAGAGGGTTCAATACCCTTCAGCAGCTATTCCTCGGACCTTTTCTTCCTTGACGAAAGAGCAGATGATGATCCGCCTTTCGCATCGCGAGATGGAACGCCTCTTCAAGAGGGCGGGACCGGCCTGCATCCACTGCTCGTCGTCCTCGGCCCCACGGCGGTAGGGGCGAAAGGAAGCAGGTGAGGGGCGAAATGAATCGCCCCTTTACACTCAATGCTTCAATATTACATGATTACATGGTTCAGTTTGGGCTAGTGAGTTTACGCCCCTCAGCCGCCTGGAGGTAGGGGTAAGGGTCTATGGCCTTGGAGCTGGAGTCATAGATCCCCAGGTGCAGGTGCGAGGGCCAATTGCCTATGGTTCCTACCGGCCCTTCCCCGGTCTGCCCGACGTAGCCGATGACCTGTCCGGCGCGGACCCTGTTGCCCACATCTGTTCCGTTTGCATACCCGGACATATGGGCGTAGTAGGCGCTGTAGCCATTATCCATCTGTATGGTCAAGCGCCAGCCGCCGTAGTAATTCCAGCCCTTGCGTACGACTGTCCCGCTGCCTACCGCCAGGATGGGTGTTCCGATTGCGGCAAAAAGGTCGTTCCCTTCGTGCCAGGCGGTTGGCTGGCCGTAGAAGTCCCAGGCGCGAGGCGCACCGAAATCGCTCTGCCACCAGTAGCTTGTACCTGCCGTGAAGGGGAAGATCATGCTGTCCAGGGTCTCCGGTGCAGGTGCCGGCGCGGGCTCAGGGGCTGGTGCCGGAGTTGGTGCCGGAGCCGGTGTCGGCGCGGGCTCAGGGGCTGGTGCCGGGGTTGGTGTCGGCGCGGGCTCAGGGGCTGGCGCTGGCGTAGGTTCAGGAGCAGGCGCCGGAGCCGGAGTTGGTGCCGGAGCCGGAGTTGGTGCCGGAGCCGGAGTTGGCGGTTGGGTTTTCCCCAGGGAGACAGGCATGATGATTACCTGACCGGCGAAGATCATGTCATTGACCATGTAATTGGCCTTCAGGATAGCATCAACTGTTGTGCCATATGTCTTGGCCAGGTACCAGAGCTTGTCGCCAGGGGATACCTTGTACGGGAATCCCGTGTTGCCAGGGAAATTCGGCTGATTGGCGGGGATGACCAGTATCTGCCCCGGATAGATCATGTCGGACCGCAGGCTGTTGGCCTTCTTGATGGCTTGAATGGTGGTATTGTAGCGTTGAGCCAGGTACCACAATTGGTCGCCCTTAGAAATGGTGTAGGGGAAGGTCACGGGCGTGTTGGCTGGCACAGCCGCCAGCGCTGGCATGGCGGTCACCGCAAGAACGATTGCTGTGGCAAGGATGGCCGTAATCAAGCCATGCCATAGAGATGCAGATCTGTAACGCAATAGCACAACCTCCTTGAAAGTGGGTTTACATAAGTAATTTTAGAAACAGGTGATATAGACGGTCAATGAGCCAGATGATGGGAAAGGGATATCTATTAGAATCCGGGGTTTACTCGAAGTCATCGGGTTCAGGCTGGCTGAATAAACGGGCCTCATCTTTTAGGCCGCTTATTTGGTTACAGTGTGCCTGTTCCATTTTGGGTGGCACGGAAGAAGCAAAACATTGATTACGCTCTCCCACAGTGCGCTGACCGTAACGAACCATAACGAATAATCGATATTGATGCTGGCTCCAAGGAGGTTTTTCGTCAGATCCCGCAGTGCAGATGGTTCAACGGAGGCCACAGCCCCGGAACCATAGGTAGTTCGGGAGTTTTTTCCACGCTCGGAAGGCAATTTACCGAGAAAAA
>DYIG01000073.1 GCA_020723725.1 Thermaerobacter marianensis
TGGCTTTTCACCCCAGGCCATCATGATATAGCTCTTATCACCTGCGTCGGTGACGTGAACCCCTTTTTTGCGGGAATTGGCTTCCAGCCAGCCTCGAATCTCTGCGGGCAAGGTGTTCGATTCGACTTGCACCCTATCGAAAGGGATCCCTGGGGCAACATAAGGTTTGGGTCTCGCCTCAGGCGCGCATCCGCCGAGGAAAACAAGGCCGACAAACATCACAGCCAATCTTGCCAAGGTCTTCATTTACATTCACCCCGCTATATTATTCCCCAAGATTCGGGGAAACCCCGGTGGCATGACCTGAATGATATTATACTCGTTATGGGGTGATGTCCTTGCGCAAGGGTATGAATGGTTGGGTGGTTTTTTTAAACTTTGGCTCGGCTATTACGGTAACAATCGTAGGTTTGGTTTCAAAGAATTTAATGGCCCTGGTAACAGGTTTGGGGCTCCTCGCTTATGACATATGGGTCTTTTATTTGAAGAAGCAACCCAAATAGCCCTCGTCCAGGTTTGAGGCAGGGACCCCGCCCCTGAGCGAACGGGTGTTTGCTGCTTCCCGTGTGCTGTAGGCCGGATACCCAATGGGCTTTATCAACGGGCCCATCTTTCTCAAAGCCGGATGGCGGGACGCTTATCTAAGGCTATCGCACAACCTCAAAACTGAACTGGAGAAGGGCGGGATTGACCAAGGGCAATATCGTTTGAACTCATAACCCACCGATTCACGCCAAAGGCCAAGGAGCTGATACTCGAAAGGTTTCCGCCAAACAGGCTTCCGATGGAGGAGAAACAAAGGCATTGGGTTCGGCCAGTTTGGCTACGGGAAATACCTTTATCCCCCTGGGGAAGGGAAAGGCGCCACAGGCCTGGTTAGTGGCGCCTCAACCTTTGATCATGATACTTTGTCCAGAAGTGAATAGTCTGTCGAATTAAGGCGGCTGTCTAAAACTTTGGCCGGGCAACCGGTCCCGTAGGTCAGCCGCCAACCTCACTGCCAGATTTTGCCGTCGAACGAGGCGCTCCCAGAACCGCGCCAGGAGGAGGTGGTTCCGCAAGTCCCGGGGGTCAATCTCCCGGGCCTTATGCAACAGTTCATGCGCCTCCTGCCACCGGCCGGCGCGCATGAGCCATTCCGCCCGGAGACGACACAATGGCGCCTGATACCCTCGCCGCCGCAAAACAGCTTCCAGGAGCCGTTCCGCCTCCAGGGTGTAGCCATGCTGCTCAAATAACCCAGCCAATTCAACTTCATTCTCGAGGGACTGTGTCCAGGTTGGTGCGTCCCGAAGCAAAACCGCGACCTCCCAAGCGGCCTCCACCAAAGAAAGTGACAGTAAAGCATCAACCAATTCCAAAACCACCCTGACGGGCGCCATGCGCAGGGCATCAAACAACTCCGGCGTCGCCTCGATGGTCCATGTGGCGTGATGGGCCTGGAAGGCGCGGTAAAGCCCGGACCTGTCTTCCGGGAAATCGGTGCAGAGGATTCCCGCCGCGTGTTCCCACTCCCACAGTGCCCAGAGGCAGGGGACCAAACGAAGCAGCGTCTGCTGGTAGTATGGGGAGGAGGGGCCGATGTGGCTGAAAGCGGCGACAGCCTCCGATGGCCGACCCGCAGCAGCGCAAGCGCAGCCAAACACATGGTGATACCGATCCCCGTCTGCTTCCTGCGGATAAACAACCGCCAAACGCTCATAAGCCAAGCGCGGCAAGCCAGCTGAGACCATCAACTCGCACAGGGTCAGCAGGGCCATGGTGCTGGAGCAGTTGAACCTGTTTGTAACATAGTCCCTTATTCCCTCGGGTGTAAGTTCATCACGGAGCAGTCGGAGGAGGTCAAGGAGCGCTATATGATAATTGCTGTTGTCAGCCAAGGCTTGCTCATAGACCCTGATGGCTTGATGATACATGTAAGCACTCTCATATACCTTACCCAGGCCGTGCCAGGCTCGAAAGGTACCAGCACCGTTGATACCCGTGTAACGAACAGGCGCTGGGCCGATCCCCGCTGCCTGCCGAAAAACGGCGGCAGCCCGATCCAGATCCCCTATGGTGTGGAAGACCTGGCCTTGCAGAAAGTATAGGTCGGGGAAATCCGGGTACTCTTGTATACCCTGTTCCAGTGCCTCCGCCGCCTCCTCCAGTCGACCCATCTCTCGGTAGCAAAGGGCGATTTTCACAACCATGTCAGAAACAAACCCATCCTTGGTGAGGCAAGTGGCTTTGGCCCGGTTCAAGTAATGGAGGGATTCCTCGTAAAGCCCAGCCTGAAAAAGCTCAGCACCGTAGCAATATAGGACCGACGAGTCTTCGGGCTGCTCTCGAACGACTCTCTCAAGAATTAGTCTGTTCCTCTCCCCCTTCCGCTTCCCCTCCAAGACGTGATTCAAGTAACCGTAATGAAGGATGCGTACACCGGTAAATGCCAGAATGGCCTCCGGCCGCCGGGCCAGGATGGCGCGCCCTATTTCCTCGTGAATTCGTTCCCGGTAACGATAGGCAGGCCGGTTACGGAACACCCGGCATACAGGGTCAACAACGAAATCATCCCCCGCCTGTTTCCCGAAGAAGTTTATAACCTTGACGATCAGGCCCTCGGTACCATCATCTGCGGCTACAATGGCCTCCTTCAAGACGGACCGGTCTTCAGGGTGCAACGACTCGTCCGGGTCCATGACCAGGATCCAGTCCCCCTTTGCTTCGTTCATCCCCTGGTTTCTCGCCTCCCCGAAGCTCCCGCTCCAAGGAAACGATACGATACGCGCCCCATAGGCCCTGGCAATTTCCGGAGTCGCATCCCTGGACCCGGTGTCCACGAGGATAATCTCATCCACGACTCCCTGCACGCTTTCCAGACACCTCGGTAGAAAAACCTCCTCGTCCCTGGCGATCATACACAGGCTTAGCTTGGGCTGGGTGCCCCTCATACGTAAAACGTCCTTTTCCTGTCGCCAGACAGAGCGGCCAGGGCCTTTTCCAGGGGCTCCGCGCCCGGCCACCAAGAGGCATACGCACTTTCGAGGATACCGCGGGCTTTCTCTGTCAGGACCGCCGCTGGCTCCAGATAGGCTGCCGCCCAACAGGTATCCGCCTGAAACGCGCTTCGGTAATAACAAAGGGCTTTCCCAAGCCGACCTCGAAGCCAGGCGAGGCGGGCCAGACACATCCAATCATGATGGGTAAGATCGCCGCTCTCCACCACCTGTTTTTCCTCCACCCAGGAAAAGAGTTGATCAATGGCTGGCGCCAACCCAGCCGTATCCTGGCACTCCTGCACAGTCAGTCCCAACCGGACATACTCACCGGCTAAAGTAATCCCCATCTTGGCCCCCATATGGGCCAGCGCGAGGCCCTGGACACAAAAAACCAATTCCATGTCCGGCGGTTGCCGCCGCAAAAATGCCCTAAACAAATCGATGAGCACTGCGCGAGCCTCATCCGTATCCGGCAACGTGAGGTCTGCGGGAGGACGGCCGCCCAATACCTGGTCCACAGCCCGATAGCATTGCCATCCAGGTGATGAGCCAAAATACTGCTTAATCCGCCTCAAGACAACGCGGGCCGCCAACCAATCACGCTGCAGCCAATGGGCCAGGGCCTGTTCGAGCATGGAGGCCTCGGCATAGGGGCTTGCTTCCGGCAGACGTTGCAACAGCTCCATCCCCGCTTCGATCTGCATCCGCCGGATGAGAGCCTGCCCCTGCCAGAACCGCTGAAGTTCAAGATCCCGGTCGGAAAGGGGGCTGGTGGCGAACAGAGCCTCCAGGGCCTCATAATCTCCAATCTCACGCAAGAGCTCAACTAACATGATCACCCCATCAGGCGCCATCTGGGGCAGTTCCAAAACACGTAACAATTCCGGTCCTGAGTGCCGCTTGTTTAAAATGTGTACAAGTCGTTCCAGGGCGGGACGGAAAAGCGGTTCGCTCGCGAGGGCTTCCCGATAAGTGCCTATGGCCTGGGTATGGTCGTTCAGACGCTCGTAAATCTGACCGATCCACCACAGGGCCTTAACTCCCCCCACCCCGACCTCCTCCGTCACATGGAAGGCGCACCCCGGCTCCCCCATCTCCACACAGGCGCGAAAGACCTGTAGAGCCGAAATCAATTGCCCCATCTGGAACAAGCTGCAGGCCTTGAGAAAAACCGCATCCGTAAAATAAGGGAAATCCTTCTGAGCCTGTTTGGCAACCTGCATGGCCTGGAAGTGCTTCCCGAGGGCCTGCAGGCAGAGGATGCGACGTTTGGCCAGGAGCGAGGCATGCAGGTGATCAGGCGTCGTGTGCCGCGCGGCCTCCTCATAGTGCTCCAGTGCCACGATGAAGTTGCCCAGGTTGAAATACTCCGTGCCGAGGTTGAAACGGTGATACGGGTTATCAGGGTCTTTGGCCACCTCTCGCTGGAGCATGGCCATGTTACGTTCTCTCTTCTTTTTGCGGCCTGTCGCCTCCTGGAGGTAGCCGTAATGATACAACCGGATGTCAGAGAAGGCGATGGCGCCCCCACTGGCTGTCAGGTCGATGCCTTCGTGGATCTTGCCACTGTAGCGATACACAGGACGGTTGCGAACCAACCGTACCACCTGGTTACGGGCCAGGCGCCCGGGGTGCTCCTCCCCGATATAGCTCAGCAATTGGACGAAATAGGCCTCTTTATCACCTGTCTCCACAAGCTGGCGGAGACGCGGCCCATCTCCCTCACAGAGGGATTCATCGGCGTCTATAATCAACACCCATTGCCCAGTGGCCAGGTCCCATGCCGCATTCCTTGCTGCACTGAAATCGTCATCCCATGGCCGGGTTTCCACCCTGGCTCCGAATTCCCTGGCGATGGATACGCTTTCGTCTGTGGAGCCTGTGTCGATAACACATACCTCGTCGATCCAACCCTGGAGGCTGGACAGACAGCGGCGGAGGTTCAAGGCCTCATCCCTCATGATCAGACAGGCGGAAAGCAGCCGTTGCACCCCCAACACGGAAGGGCACCCCCCTTTCCTACAGCCATTTCAAGCTCTCCTCAATGCGCTTCATTTCCTCCTGCAACAGGAGGGATCCGGGGACGAAGTTTCGCCCGCGCTCCAGGGTCCGCTTGGCCTGTTCGAGATACACCCTGGCCATGGTCAGATGCGTCTCCAGATTATGGGGGTCAAGGGATAACGCCTCGGCGAAGAGTTGTTCCGCATCCTCTAAGAGGTCTCGCTGGCAACACACCTCACCCAAGACCCTCAGGGCCTCTACATCGTAGTTCCCTTCCTTAAGACCGTTGAGAAACCAGTTTATCGCCCGTTCTACCTCCCGGAACCGGTAGAAAAGCTTCCCTAGGCGCAGGGGCGCATCCTCGCCTACATGCCCGCCGATCATCTCCGCGGCTATGTCGGCCTGGGCGGGGGCTGCCGCCTCCAACAAACCCTCCACGAGGCGTAAGCCGCATTCCACCTTCACAGCGTCCGGCAAGCCGCTGTACTCGTCTGACGCCTCGCCACCACACAATAAACGCTGATACCCCCCCAGAACCGCAGCTTCCCCTTCCCGGCCAGACTCGCGCAACCGCCGTAACGCTGCTTCCGCCCGCACCGGTGGCTCCATTAGCCAACAACAATAACAGGCGTACCACAAGGCCTGGGGGAACTCCGGGCCATCGACAGAAATAGCCTCGAACTCATCCAGCGCCTGTTCTATACGACGCAGCCGCAGCAGAATGCGCCCGCGCATGAGGCGAATGGCATCCGTTACCGACACCTGGAGCAAGGCACGGTCCAATTGCTTGAGCGACTGTTCATAGGCGCCGGACTGGAGGAGGACATCGGCGAAAAGGATCCTGGACTGGGGGTTGGCGAAGTAAAAATGCGTTTCCAGATAATCGGCAACCTGCTCCTGGTGATAGCCACACTCCTTTAGCGTATGGGCGAGGTGGTAGAAGGGCCGGGAGAAATCAGCTTTCGAACGTAGAGCGGCTGTAAAGGAAGCGATGGCCTTGTCGTATTCCTTCAGGCGAAGATACAGGAGGCCAAGCTGTTCATATGCCAGGTAGCTGCCAACCCCTTCTGTCGCCACATAGCGTGACGGCGGCTCCCCGCGTGACACACACTGTCGCCAGACAGCCAGCGCCTTGCTGTATAACCCCTTACGCTTAAAGACTAGACCCTGGATGTAAAGGAGTTCCGTATAGTCGCCCCAAAGGTCCAACCCCTGCTCCAGGACTTCGAGAGCGCGATCCAGGTCACCTCTCTGTTCCAGGGCCAGGGCATAAGCCCTCACCAATGAGGGCGCCCAGGGCTCTGTCCCCTTGATCTCCTGGAAGACAGCGTCAAAAACCGCGCAGGCCTGATCGGCGTCCCCGACTTGCAGGTGTGAAACACCCAGGTTATACCGGGAAAACAAGTCCCCACCGCTGTCCCGCACGGTACGTTCGAGGATAATTAGATTGCGGCTTGCCTTTACTTTCTGGTCACGCAGACTATCTGAGTAGCCGTGGTGCAAAATCGTCAAACCAGCGTGGTCCACTCTAGCAGCGGGATTAACCCGTAAGATGCCGGGCAGGATCTGCTCGTGCACGGCCCCCTCAAAGCGATAAGCTGCGCGGTTACGCCACAGCCTTACACTCTCATGCCTTACCTGCTGACCGTCCTCCAACTCGCTCATGATGTTGCAGATATAAGCTTCACAGTCAACCCTTTCTAGAAGCCCCCTCAGCCGCAGCACATCTTCCCCTGCCAGATTCAGTTCCTCATCGGCATCGAGGATCAGAACCCATTCCCCTCGGGCCAATTCAATCCCGATGTTGCGGGCCCGGGCAAAATCATCCTGCCAATCGACCTGTTTTACCCGGGCCCCGTATTGTTTGGCTATGCCCACCGTCCCGTCGGTGGATCCCGTATCTATGATCACCATCTCGTCCACAACCGGCTCCACACTGCGGAGGCACCTTTCCAGGACATCGGCCTCGTTGCGGACAATCATACAGAGCGACAGGACCGGCTTCGTCCTCGTTTTACCCGTCCTCACCATGATTACGACTGAGCCTGATAGATGGTATTGATGGTTACGGTGGAACCCCCTACCGCCGCCGCGTAGGCTACGCGCAAATACTTGAGGAACTTTGCCGGCACCAGTGCGCTGGCGGCGCTGGCCGCCAGTGATACCGCCGTTCCGTCGACCAGCCAGGTTGTGTTGTCCGGGCTGATCTCCAACCGGACGTTGGCATCGTTGGCGGTGGTATTGTGGACAAAGATGGAGTACGTTACCTTATCGCTAACGTCACGGGCCGCCCCGCCCGTAAAGTCGGTTGTCGCGCTGCTTACGGTCTGACTGGCCTCGGTAAACGTCCGGACCGTGTTGATCGTGCCGCCGCTGATCGTCACAGTGCCGGCGCTCAAAGCGCTGATCGTGCCGCCGGTAATCGTTACCGTGCCCGCGTTCAACGCAGCCACCGTGTTAATAGTACCGCCGCTGATCGTCACAGTGCCGGCGCTCAAAGCGCTGATCGTGCCGCCGGTAA
>DYIG01000074.1 GCA_020723725.1 Thermaerobacter marianensis
ACACCTTTTCCCGGATGCGAGGCCTCCTTGGCCGAAAACCCCTGGAGGGGGGGGAAGGACTCCTCCTCATACCCTGCAATTCCATACACACCTTCTTCATGTCTTTCCCCATCGATGTCGCCTTCCTAAACCGGGATGGCTTGGTCATCAGCGTTCATGAATCTATTTACCCGTGGAGGATTAGGGTTTGCCCTCAGGCCTGGGCGGCCCTGGAATTGAAGGCGGGTTCGTTGGAGCAAATTGAGGCAGGACCTGGGGTGAAATTGAGTTTATTTGGGTTGGATTATAAATAATACCCCGTCCTTAACGAAAATAACCTTGATGTTTTATGGAAATTACCGTTATGGGGTGGTGGTATAGATGGCTGCGGAAGTGGATGAAAAGTTTCTAGTATTCAGCCTTTGCGGGCAGGAATATGCGGCCGAGATATCCATTGTAAGGGAAATACGCGGCCTTGATAGCGTGGCTACTCTGCCTGATAGTCCGGATTTCGTCCGAGGGGTCATGGACCTCCGAGGAAAGGTAATCCCCCTCCTGGATCTGAGGCGGCGTTTTCGCATGCCTATGGGCCAAATCAAGGGGGAAGGCATTGTTATAGTTGTCGACCTGGATGGTTTGACTGCCGGGCTTGTGGTGGATAGGGTGGTCGAGGTCTTCAGCCTCCCCCCGTCAGCATGGGAAGAGCCTTCCCCTCTGGTCTCAGGACCCGTAAGGAACGTGGTGCAGGGCATGGCCGACCTCTCAGGGCGGATCATCATACTCCTGGACATGAACTGCATTCTTACACCCGAGGAGGCCGAGGAATTTAGTGAAATGGGCATGGGCGCGCCCGCCGGGGCACAGGGGGTAAGGACATGACAGTTGTAAGCCAGGACGAAAAACGCTTCGTCATCTTCAATCTGTCGGGAGAGAACTTCGGCATCGGAGTGGACAGGGTTCGAGAGGTTGTCAACACCCCGGGTATCGCGCTCGTTCCGAGTGAGGACGGGCTTCTTGAGGGCATTATCAACCTGCGGGGCAATGTCGTTCCTGTTATGAACGCGGCCCGTCTTTTAGGCATGGATGACAAGGACCCCGAGGACTTTGCCAGTGTCGTTGTGGTCGAGACAGGCAATGAGGTCGTCGGGTTCCTTGTTGAGAAGGTCGTCGCGGTGGCTCCTCTCGAGGCTGAGCCGGTTCCCTCAGGCGGCACGGCAAATAATGTCAACGCTGAGGCAATAGAGGGCATAGCCCGGATGGACGAAGATCAACTGGTTTTGTTGATGAACGTTGATTGTCTCTTGAAAAAGTGAGGTGATTCCGTTGGACAACCTGAATATAAGCAAAGAAGACCTCAAGTTGTTTCTGGAGGAACTCGACGAGCAGATAGAGGTTATGGAAGAGGGTTTTCTGACCCTCGAACGTGAGGGTGCTGACCCGGAAGTGGTATCTGCCACATTCCGTGCTGCTCACACAGTCAAGGGGTCAAGCGCCGCCATCGGCCACCAGCGGATGACGGCCCTCACTCACGCCATGGAGAATGTCATGGACAAGATCCGCCAGGGGGAGCTCGGCACTTCCAGTGAGGTCATGAACCCGCTCCTGAAGGGGTTGGATCTCTTAAGGCCTTTCAAACAAACCCTGGCAACCAATTCAGATACGGATGTGGATATAAGCCAGGCTTTGCAAGAGCTCCGGGATGTGGCCGAACGAAAACCACAAGACAGCGCCTCCGGTCCCAAGTCCTCTGGCCCAATGGACGTTTCCGAATCCTTTATGCAAAGAATTCATTATGCCCAAGAGGAAGGGCTAGTTGCCCTCGAAATAAACGTTACACTGGCCCCCGAAAGCATTATGCCCTCGGTCCGTGCCTACCAGGTCTACCAGGCGGTGGCTTCGATAGGGGAGATACTTGCCAGCGATCCCACCCTCAATGAGATAGAGGACGAGAATGTGGGCACGGAGTTGAAATTTTGGATTATAACAGCATCTGGCCGGGAGGCGATCCGTAGCGCTGTCGCCGAAGTCACGGATGTGACCGGAGTGAGCGTATCACCCGTGAAGGTGCCCAAAGATAAGGAGGAAGCGGACCGTGCAAAGCCTGGCGGCGCCGCACCTTCTGATGAGGATACCAAATCAGGGGCAGCGGCTGCGATAGAGAACCGGACAGTGCGGGTTGACGTTACCGTCCTCGATAGTCTGATGAACCTGATAGGGGAACTGGTCATAGACCGGACCCGTTTGGGCCAGCTTTCCGCTGAATTATCTGAACTTGCCGGGGTGGAGGACCTTGCTTCGGAGGTCGGGCGCATATCCAACCACCTGGCTCGCATCACCGGTTTCCTTCAGGAAGAGATCCTCAAAGCGAGGATGCTGCCCATAGAGAAACTCTTCAAGAAGTTCCCGCGCATGGTGCGGGATCTGTCCATGAAGTTCAACAAGCCAATTAACTTTGAAGTTAACGGCAAGGACACAGAGCTGGACCGGGCCGTAATCGAGATGCTGAGCGATCCCTTGATGCATCTTCTGCGCAACGCCATCGATCACGGGTTGGAGAGCCCCGATGAAAGGCGTGCCGCTGGCAAGACTGAAGAAGGAAACCTAACCCTTTCAGCTTATCACAGTTACAACCAGATAGTTGTTGAGGTATCCGACGATGGCCGCGGCATCGACCCGCAGCGTGTGATTGAGAGCGCGGTCCGCAAGGGGGTAATCACCCCGGACAGGGCCAAGGAAATCACCGATCGCGAGGCCATTATGCTCATTTTCTCCCCGGGTTTCAGCACTGCGGAAAAAGTAAGCGAAGTCTCCGGCCGGGGAGTGGGGCTGGATGTTGTGCGCAAGAATATCGATGCTTTGGGTGGGCGCGTGGATGTGGAATCAGATCTCGGCAGGGGAACCACCTTCCGGATCTTCCTGCCCCTTACCTTGGCAACGGTGCGTGCGCTCATGGTTCGGGCAGGTGGGCAGACCTTTGCTATACCGCTTAATTCGGTTGTGGAAACGCTGCGTGTCGACAAGCGGTTAATCAAGAGCATGCGGCGGCAGCAGGTTGTGACTGTGCGCGATATGGTGGTGCCCATATACAGGCTGGAGAGTTCCATCGGCCTTACGAGGCGGCGCCGCTCGTGGAATGATACCACCGCCGGGGAGAACGACCACATTTACGCGGTTATCGTCAACGGCGACGGGAAAACATTTGGTCTTGTTGTAGATTCCCTTGTTGGCGAACAGGAAATAGTCATCAAGAGCTTGGGCCGCCTCATTGGCGACGTCCGCGGGCTTGCCGGCGCGACGATCCTGGGCGATGGCAGTTTGGCGCTGATTTTGGACATAAGGGGCCTGACGGGTGCGGGCTGGTCCAAGGATACAGTCGCTGAAGTAGCTGGATAACCTTTAAACGACAGAGGTGTCAGTAATGGCGAAGATCCTTGTTGTGGATGATTCAGATTTTATGAGGGTTCGCTGCCGTCAGCTCCTTGTAGGAGAAGGCTACGACGTGGTGGAGGCAGGGAACGGCCAGGAGGCGATCGATCGCTATAAGGAATCCAGCCCTGACCTGGTGATGATGGATATTACCATGCCCGTGATGGACGGGATTACTGCAGTCAGGGAAATAAAGAAGGTTGATCCGAAGGCCAAGATCATTATGTGCAGTGCCCTTGGACAGCAGGCCACTGTCCTGGAAGCCGTCAAGGCTGGGGCAAGCGATTTTGTGGTCAAACCCTTCCAGGCGGATCGCGTTGTCGCTGCTATACAAAAGGTGCTCTGTTAGAGATCGGGGTCGGCCATGACCAGGATAAGGGTTCTCGTAATTGATGACTCAGCCTTCATGCGGAAGTTCATCAGCGACCTGATTAACAGCCAGCCCGACATGGAGGTAATCGGCACCGCCCGTGATGGACTGGAGGGTTTGGAAAAGGTGCGTGCCCTTAAACCTGACGTGGTCACTTTGGATGTCGAGATGCCGCGTCTGGACGGGCTGGGCTTTCTATCTAGACTCATGTCGGAGAACCCGCGTCCGGTGATACTTATCTCCGGTCATGACAAGGCCGGAGCCGACTACACCCTGCGCGCTTTGGATTTAGGCGCTTTGGACTTTTTGGCCAAACCCTCCGGCGAGGTTTCGCTGGATTTCGACCGGGTCAAGGAGGATCTCTGGCAGAAGATCCGTACCGCATCCCGGGTGCCGTGCAATCGGCTTTCGCGGAGGACGAGAACCCCTGCCTTTAAGCGCGCACCCAGCGCTGCTTCAAAGGGGGGAGCCAACCTTATTATTATCGGCTCCTCGACAGGAGGCCCCAATGCTCTTACGGAGGTTATCCCCTGCTTGCCGGCCGATCTGTCGGCCAGCGTCCTGGTTGTCCAACATATGCCGGCCGGTTTTACCAGGTCGATGGCAGAGCACCTGGACAGGCAGTCTGCCTTAACCGTAAGGGAGGCGGTCGAAGGGGAGGCCCTGCGGCCGGGGCTATGCTTGGTTGCTCCGGGCGGTTTTCACCTGCAGGTCAATCGCGGAGGGACGGTGTCCTTAATCACTTCTCCGCCAAGGCATGGGGTAAGGCCATCCATAGACGTGACATTGGAAAGCGCGGCCAGGAATTGGTCTGGGCGGATAGCTGTAGCTATCCTCACAGGCATGGGCTCAGACGGTTCCGACGGGTGCAGGCTCATTCGCGAAAAGGGGGGCACGGTGTTGGCCCAGAGTGAGGCAACATGTGTGGTCTATGGCATGCCATGGGTCGTTATAGAACGCGGCCTGGCCGACCAGATTCTTCCGTTGCAAGAAATTAGTTTGGCGCTTTCCCGCTGGGTAGATTTGGGGGATCGAAATGACACAGGCGTTGCTTGATAGTGAATTCACGGTGTTCCGAAACCGTGTGCTAAAACTTATAGGTCTGGACCTGGAATACTACAAGGGGTCTCAGTTGAAGAGGCGTCTTGACGCCTTTTTGCGGCGGCATCAGTTAAACGACTTGACCGCCCTTGCCCATAAGCTCGAAAAGGATACCCAACTGCTCAAGGAGTTCCGTGACTACCTGACCATAAACGTATCGGAGTTCTACCGGAACGCCGAAAAATTCGATGAATTGGCCCGTATACACCTGCCGGCGCTTCTCAAGAAGCACCAAACCCTGAGCGTTTGGAGTGCAGGTTGTTCTCACGGGGCGGAGATATACACGGTGACCATGATCCTCGAAGAGCTGACCCCCGGGAGGAAGCATCAGCTCCTGGCGACCGACGTGGACAATTACAGCCTGGAAAGGGCGGGGCAAGCTATCTATACCGAAAACGAGGTTCGTTCCTTACCTGAAAGGCTAAGGAAGCGGTACTTTCACCCCTCAATAAACGGCAGCCTGCAATTGGACCGGCGACTGGTGGAGCGCGTGGAACTACGGCGTCACGATCTATTGAAGGACCTGTTCCCACGCGGTGTACACCTGATCCTCTGCCGGAACGTGGTTATCTATTTCACCGAAGAGGCCAAAGCGCGTCTCTATCAAAGGTTTGTGGAAAGCCTTGCACCGGGCGGGTTGCTCTTCATCGGGGCGACGGAGACCATTTTTCAACCGCAGAAACTGGGTCTGGATTTGGTCGCCAGCTGTTTCTATAGGAAACAGGGTGCGTAAATCTGAAGGAGGTTCAAGGATGAAAGTCCAGTTCATTAACCCATTTGTTTCAGCAGCTTATTACGTTATCGAGGCCGAAATCCAGGAGCAGCCCACAAAAGGGGTTCTGCGCCTGGAAGAGGCCCATTACACCACGAATGATGTAACCGCCGTTCTTGGCGTGGTGGGAAAGGTTAGCGGGACAGTGTTGTATGGCATGTCCCAGAAGACGGCCATTGGAATTGCCAGCCACATGATTGGTCAGGCCAATCCAATGTTCGACGCCTTTGCCGAAAGCGCCATCGCCGAGCTGGGGAACATGATAACGGGCCGGGCCAGCACCCTGCTGGAGGAAGCGGGCTATGACTGCGTTATCACGCCGCCTACTATAGTCATTGGCCGTGGGACCGTAATATCCACGACGGCGTTCCAGCGTTTGGTCATTCCCGTAAAGATCCGTTTTGGGGAGATAACGATTTCAGTCGCTCTCAAGGAGACGCCAAACGTCAAAGTAAACGACTGGTCGAAAGAATTCACCTCGATGTGAGCACTTGCCGGGGTTTGGCCAGAAGGATTGCCGCCACAGCCAAAGCCCCGGCAAGCGCCGCCGCGCCTAGCATAAGCCCGACCTGGCCCATCGACATCAGACGCCCTGCCGCCGGGGGGCCTAGGGCTGCCCCAAAGAAACGTACGGTGCCATATAGAGCCGTGAGGCCACCCCTTTCCTGGTTGCCAGCGGCTCCGGTTACAACCGTATTAAGCGATGGGAGGAGCAGGCCAGAGCCAATCCCCAAGAAGGCAAGCGAGGCCGAGAAGGGCATAACGTCTTTGAAAAACGCGCCTGCTACCAGCGAGGCGGCCATAAGAGCGAGGCCGCCGACTGTCAGCCATTGTATAAAGGATCGCAGCTTTTTCTGCATAACAACACCGCTAACATACGAAGTAATGGCCATGGCCAGCACTGGGATGGCAATCACAAAGCCCTTGTATAAGCCCTCTATGCCCCATCTGCTTTCCAAAATGTCTGAATAGTAACTGAGCACGCCGAAAAGGATGAAAAGAGTAACCCCCCCGGCGATAAAGACTATCGTTAGGATTCTCTTTCTTTCGTGCCACACCTGCAGGAAATCATCAAGGTAATCGGCGATGGGTGTGTCCTGGGTCTTTTTTGACGGTTCCTTTACCAGGGACCAAACAGCCAGGGCGGATGCCCACGCGATGACTGGATAGACGTAATAGGGCGCAAACCAGGCCAGCAGAGCTGCCAGGGATCCGATGATGGGCGCCAGTACCTTCCCCAAACCGTTGGCGGCTTCCAATAGGCCCAAAGCCTTGGAGCGTTCCGATGATTGGAAGATGTCACCCACCAGAGCCATTGCGACCTGGTAGGTGCCGCCTCCACCAATCCCCTGAATGACTCTTGAAAAGAGAATGGGGATAAATGCCTTCTCCATGGCTATTGAGGCCAGGCCGGCAAGAAGGCCGCCAAGGCCGAACAGGAAAAGGGCGGGGACGATAACAACCTTTCTCCCGAACCGGTCCGATAGGTAACCCCCCAAGGGGATGATAACCCCTGCAGGGATCGAGAAAGCTGTTATAATGAGGCCGACCTGGAATGCGGTTATGTCAAGCCCTTTTTGCATGGCAGGCAGGACGGGTATGATCATCGAGTTGGAAAGGACCATCACGAAGGGTACTGTTGCAAGCGCGAAGAGATTGATCCGGGTTGCGGGGCGCATCCATCTACCGTCCTTTCGCTTGGCCAACGCAGTTGACA
>DYIG01000075.1:0-268 GCA_020723725.1 Thermaerobacter marianensis
GAGGGGGTGCTGCTTGTGCGTAGGATCTTCTATTATCTCTTGGCTATCGTCAGTTTCGCTGCTGCCATGGCTAATGTTTCAATTAATACGCTTTGGTCGGCATATGAACCGGCAGTTCCGAAGAAATTTAAGTAATAGGTTGGAAAATTTGTAGCCCTGCCCTTTGCTAAGGGTGGGGCTATCTATTTATGAAAACTCTTTGAAAAAACTAAGAGGAAGTTAGCGGCCCGATGCTGAATAACCTCAATGTCAGGTTATTTCCCGCCGA
>DYIG01000075.1:278-7329 GCA_020723725.1 Thermaerobacter marianensis
GCCGAAGGGTATGATCTGCTTTGGCTGTGTTTTTAGTTAATGCGTTTTTGAGTATTATTGGGGCGGCCATGATTATTTATGTTGGCCTCGGCCTCCTTGGCATACGTGTAGAACGCTCGCGTTTGATTGTGACCAGTATCTTGTCGGGACTCCTCACAGGCCTCACTTCCCAGGCCTATATCTACTTTAAAATACCGCTGGGAAGCCATACCTTGGTGGCTACTTTGATAACAATTGCGTTAATAAAGACAATAATGAAATTCCCATGGGGGATAGCATCTGCCGGTCTCCTTACGGGGACGATTTTGAGCGGATTTGGACCTTTTGTTCTCATAGCTTTCCTAAGAGTATCGGGCTTGGAAATGAAAACCGTTTATGGTTCCCCCATTTTATTTGGGTTGGCGGCATTCCTGGATCATTCAGTGATAATACTCTTTACCTTCCTGGTTGCCAGAAAGGGGATTAAACTCTTAAACCTTAGGGATATAAAGGGTGCGGAAACCCACAATACCCTCATGCTATTGAACTTATTACTAACCTTGACCTTTATTCTCGTATTTATAGGGGTATACACCGCGATGAGGAGGGAGCCCCTTTACGCGGCGATTCCTTCCGGGGTTCCCGGCTGGTTCTTCTGGGCCATGGTTACGGCTATGCCTGTGGTGGCCCTGATGTATGTTCGCAAAATGCAGAGGGCGTTCCAGATGGAACGGGAACTCAAGGAGGCTGAGGGCCTTGCGGCAGTTGGTCGCCTGGTCTCAAACATCGTTCATGAGGTTCGCAACCCGGTCATGTGCCTCAGGGGGAACCTTCAGGTTCTGCAAAGGTTGATAAAGCTGGGATCAATACAGACCGAATTGAAAAAATCCATTGACATATCCATCAAGGAGCTGGATCACCTGCAAAACTTGCTCAATGAGCTCTTGCAACTGGGCAAGCCTGAGGTGGATATCAGGGAACCGGTGGAAATGGGCTCGATCCTCTCGGAGGTTGTTTCTGGTTTGGAACAGACCGCGGTTACTGAGGGTGTGGAAGTCGAGATAAATGCCCCTGCGGATTTGCCCAAATTGTACGCCAACAAGCAGCGTCTAAAGCAGGCGATTACCAACCTAGTCATAAACGCCGTGCAAAGCAAACCCGCAGACGGCCGAATACGTTTGATAGCTTCCTATGACCGCCCTAATGACCGTCTCCATCTGGATGTTTCCGACACCGGGTGCGGGATACCAGAAACGGATCTGGAGAGGATTTTCGAGCCCTTCTATACCTCCAGGTCTGATGGGACTGGTTTGGGGTTGGCGATTGTAAAGAAGATAGTTACGGATCACAGGGGTCATATAAGAGTTGCCAGCTCACCGCAGGGAACCGTTTTCTCCATGGAGTTCCCCGTCGAAGAAAACAGACGTGCTCTAAGCAAAAAACCCCCCGAATTTGTTAAAAACGGGGGGCGAGCTATGAAATATTTCAGCGTTTCACAAGGCGGCGGAACAGAAGCACGGCAGCGCCAAGCCCCAGGCTAACAGCGCCTATTGCCAGGCCGGTGTTAACCCTGCCGCCGGCGCGCGCTTTCGCTCGAAACCACATTATTTAAACCACCTCCCAGACGACAAATAGTGTATCCACTATTCGTCTGGTGCAAGCATGAGGTTTTTAACTTTAACAAACTCTTCTTCTTTCAGGTGAAAAGAGTGTTCGGGAGAGGGAAAGCTGCCATTGCGCGTTTCCTCGGCAAAAGCTGCTATTGCGCCGACTGCAGCCTCACCGAGTTCGGCGTATCGCTTCACAAACCGGGGGGTTAGCTTATCATACAGCCCCAGGAGATCAGATATCACCAGGACCTGACCGTCACAGCCCGCGCCTGAACCGATACCGATCAAGGGCATGGTAAGCCGATCACGAATTAGGGAAGCTACCTTATCGGGGACGCACTCGACAACGATTGCAAAAACGCCGGCCTGCTGCAGCGCCAGGGCGTCATCCAGAATCAACCTTGCCGATTCCGGGGTTTTCCCCTGAACCTTGTAACCGCTGTGAAGGGAAGCCGTTTGTGGCGTGAGGCCCAGGTGTCCCATTACGGGAATCCCTGCCTTGACAATCGCCTGAATGGCAGGGAGGGTTTCCCGCCCGCCTTCCACCTTCACCGCCTGTGCGCCGCCCTCCTTGATAAGACGTCCGGCATTGACCACCGCTTGTGCCGGAGTGACCTGGTAACTCATGAACGGCATGTCCGAAACCAGGAGGGCTTGCCGGCAGGCTCTGGCACAGGCTTTGGTATGGTGGATCATGTCAGCCATGGTGACGGGAACGGTGCTGTCATACCCGAGGGCAACCATACCCAGAGAATCCCCTACTAATATTATGTCGACTTTAGCCCTTTCAGCCAGGGTCGCCGTGGGGAAATCATAAGCGGTTACCATAACCAAGCGCTCGCCCCTGGTTTTTTTCTCCAACAAAGTGTTTACGGTGACTCTTGCCTGGCCCCCTGTATTCCCTGACATAGCAGCACCCCCATAATTAACAAGCCCTTAACGTAAATATCTTTCAGCATGAAACGTGACACATATAGCTTAATTGGAATAATTATAGCGCTTATCCATGTATTTCTTTCCTGAAGGGTGCGCAATCTATTGTGTGCGAGAGTCGTTTTCGGGTTTCCAGCTTCACACCAGCCAAAATTTAACCGTATAATAAGGCCGCGATAGGCCGGAGGAGGTGAAAGGCTTGATTGAGCCAGCACATTACCACCTCGTTGGGATTGGTGGCTATGGGATGAGCGGCATCGCTCAGGTCCTGCTGCAGATGGGGCAAACCGTCAGCGGTTCTGACGTTAAGCCCAACGAGCGTACGGCACGCCTGGAATCCCTGGGCGCAAGGATTCAATATTTTCATCAGGCGTCAAACATAAATGGGGCCAATACTGTTGTTTACAGCACTGATGTCCCCAAAGAAAACCCTGAGCTCGAAGCCGCACGTCAGCTTGGTCTCAAGATCATGCATCGTTCGGAAGTGCTTGCCCGGTTGCTTAATTCCAGAGAAGGCATAGCGGTTTCAGGCACTCATGGCAAGACAACTGTAACTTCTATGATCGCCCTTGTTTTAGAGAAGGCAGGGTTGGATCCAACGGCTATTATCGGGGCAGACGTCGACTTCTATTCCAGTAACGCCAAGCTGGGAAAAGGTTCGCAGTTAGTGGCCGAGGCGGATGAGAGCGATGGGTCTTTCCTTCGATACCAACCGGCTATGGCCGTGGTTACCAATATTGAGCCAGAACACCTGGATCACTATGACGGTGATTTCCGAAACCTGGTCAAGGCTTTCAGGCAGTTTATAGACCAGGTAAAACCCGGAGGGCTTGCAATCCTGTGCAGCGATGACGCACGTGTCATGGAGATTGGCGAGGATTATGCCGGGAACCGTGTCCTGTACGGGTTTGGCCCTGAGGCCGAACTCTCGGCCCATGATGTTGTGGCGACCCGGACAGAGACAATCTATACCGTCACCTACAAAAACAGGGACCTTGGCCGTGCTATGCTCGTAGTCCCCGGCGTTCATAACGTCGTCAATTCACTGGCGGCTTTTGCCGTTGGCCTGCACCTGGGCATTCCTTTTGAAATAATGCGGGATGCCCTGCGGCAATTCCGGGGAGCCAAGCGTCGTTTTGAGGTCATAGGACAGCCGTCAGGAATAACGGTGGTGGACGATTACGCCCACCATCCCACCGAAATCAAGGCAACCATCCGCGCCGCCAGGGAACGGACGCCCAACAGGGTCATAGCCGTCTTCCAGCCACAACGTTATTCGCGTACCAAGATGTTGATGAATGAATTCAGTGACGCTTTTAACCAGGCGGATGAGGTAGTGTTGACCGATATCTATTCCCCTCCAGGGGAGAAGCCCATACCGGGTGTTAGTTCACAGGTGTTGGCGGAAATGATGAGGCAGCGTGACAAGCGAGATGTAAATTGTTTCTCGCGCAAGGAGGACATAGTGGAGTATATCCTCGGGATTGCCCGGCCGGGGGATTTTATCCTTACAATGGGCGCCGGGGACATCTGGAAGGTTGCCGCGACCGTGGCGGAGCGGTTGGATGGCCGCACAAAAGCTTCCTGAAAGCAAGTAAGGAAAACCTGTCATCATAGCCTATTGATAAAGAGGACCCGTTAAAAGGGTCCTTTGCTTTATTACTTGGCTTAAACCTGCTATTCTTGTTCCATCGGAGGGGTCCCGCTTGTCAATGGAAGAACGTTTCATAGGCGAAGGCCTGACATTTGATGATGTTTTATTGCTGCCGACAGCCTCAGAGGTCCTACCCAGGGACGTTGATGTCTCTACCAATCTTACCGAGAGGATAACCCTGAACATCCCGTTGGTGAGTGCCGGGATGGATACCGTGACGGAGTCGCGCATGGCTATCGCGATGGCGCGTGAGGGCGGCATAGGTGTTATCCATAAGAACATGAGCGCAGAGCGGCAGGCCTCTGAAGTAGACAAGGTCAAACGCTCGGAGCATGGCGTTATATCGGATCCCTTTCACCTCTCACCGCGTCATGCGATACGTGAAGCCATTGGGCTTATGGAACGCTATCACATCTCAGGCGTTCCGGTTGTGGAGGAGAATGGCCGCCTCGTAGGGATTATCACCAACCGTGACCTCCGTTTTGAGGAGAACTACGGCCGTCCTATTGCCGAGGTGATGACAAGGGAAGGGTTGGTTACCGCACCGGTCGGCACCACGCTTGAAGAAGCCAAGGAGATCCTGGCCAAGCACCGGATCGAGAAGCTCCCCCTTGTGGACGAGCATTTTCGGCTTAAGGGTCTGATCACTATCAAGGACATCGAGAAGGCGCGCAAATACCCCAACTCCGCCAAGGATGGACGTGGCAGGCTGCTAGTCGCTGCCGCAGTGGGTGTTGGTGAGGGCAGCCTGGAGAGGGCCGAGGCCCTTGTGGCTGCGGGCGTGGATGCTATCGTGGTTGATACCGCGCACGGTCATAGCCGCAACGTGTTGGAGTTCACGCGCAGGCTAAAACAAACCTTCCCGGATGTCGATGTGGTTGCCGGGAATGTTGCTACAGCGGAAGGGACCCGGGCCCTGATAGAGGCAGGGGCCAATGTGGTGAAGGTCGGCATCGGCCCGGGTTCCATTTGCACCACCCGGGTTATCGCTGGGATAGGTGTCCCGCAGTTTACAGCGGTGCTCAATTGCGCGGCCGAGGCGGCGCGGCACGGTGTGGGCATCATTGCCGATGGTGGCATCAAGTACTCCGGTGACATAACCAAGGCCTTGGCTGCCGGGGCGCGCACTGTCATGATAGGCGGTCTCTTCGCAGGCACCGAAGAAAGCCCCGGTGAAACGGAGATATACCAGGGACGCAGCTTTAAGGTCTATCGGGGAATGGGTTCCCTTGGGGCCATGCGGGCAGGGTCCGGTGACCGGTATTTTCAGACAGATTTGGATAAACTGGTACCGGAAGGTATCGAAGGCCGAGTGCCTTATCGGGGACCGCTTTCGGAAACCGTCTTCCAGCTTGTTGGCGGCCTGAGGGCCGGGATGGGCTATTGCGGGGCACGTAACCTGGGGGAATTGCGTAATACGGCCAGGTTCGTGAAGATCACGGCGGCGGGTCTCAGGGAAAGCCACCCGCATGACGTGCAGATGACCAAGGAACCGCCCAACTATATCATCAGTTAGAATCAGGGGGATGGCTAATGGCGCAGAAGAAATCGGTGGGCAAGCCTAATGTAGCCGGTGGCAAGCCTAATGCAGCAAGTGGAAAGCCCAACGTGGTAGGCGCCCGTAAGGGACAGGGGAGGGGTCGCCGCCCTGAACCGCTCAACTTCCTTCGCAGGCGCAAGATCGCGATGTATATTTCCATTGCTGTGACTGTCATCTTCATTGTCACGCTCTTCATAGGTTTTAACTTTGGCGGCGCTGTACCCTCCAAGTAATACCTTTTAACCCTAATTTGCTCTTGACTAATTTCAAAGTCTTGAATATCATACCATTTGGCGGTCGTTAGCACTCACCAAGAGGGAGTGCTAATAGATCCAAAAAAAATACCATATAGAGGGGGTAGAATGGATGAGTGTCCAGACGGCAGCAGCACAAAAGGAGGCGACGGGATTGAAGGTTAAGCCGCTAGGCGACCGGGTAGTCGTGAAGGTACTGGAGCAAGAGGAGCGCACTCGCGGCGGTATTGTTCTCCCGGACACTGCGAAAGAGAAGCCCCAGCAGGGTGAGGTTCTCGCGGTTGGCACCGGTGCCATCCTGGAGAACGGCCAGAGGAGGCCCCTTGAAGTTAAGGAAGGGGATCGCTTGATCTTCTCCAAGTATGCCGGTACAGAGGTCAAGCTTGATGGGGAAGAGGTCCTGATCCTCAGCGAGCGTGACATCCTGGCTGTAGTGCAGGCCTAAGTTTTGAAAGTCCTAAGATTCTTACTTAATCACTCCTGAACCCGGCCCGGTTCGGGGGAATCTCATGACAAGGGAGGCGGGATAGGTTTATGGCCAAACAAATCATCTTCAACGAAGAGGCAAGGCGCGCGCTTGAGCGCGGTATCAATGCTTGTGCCAATACTGTGAAGGTCACACTTGGCCCTCGCGGCCGTAATGTGGTTCTCGAGAAGAAGTTCGGTGCCCCTAACATCACCAACGATGGCGTCACCATCGCCCGCGATATCGAACTGAAAGACCCGTTTGAGAACATGGGCGCCCAGATGATTCGCGAGGCTGCCAGCAAGACCAACGATGTCGCCGGTGACGGCACCACGACCGCCGTGGTGCTGGCCCAGGCCCTGGTTCGCGAGGGTCTTAAGAACGTCGTTGCCGGTGCCAACCCCATGCTCATCAAGCGGGGCATTGAGAAGGCCGTTAAGGCCGCTGTGGATGAGATCAAGAACATGGCCAAACCGGTCGAAACCAAGGAACGGATCCAGGAGGTCGCTTCCATCTCGGCTAACGATGGCGAGATCGGCAAGATGATCGCCGACGCCATGGATAAGGTGGGCAAGGAAGGCGTGATCACCGTCGAGGAATCCAAGACCATGGAGA